>JAGOXN010000176.1 GCA_018059685.1 Steroidobacteraceae bacterium
GAGCGTCGCGCGGGTGGTCCCGGAGCGCCTGCCGCGCGGCCTGCAAGCATCATGAGGCGGGCAATGTCCGCCCGTTTGCGCGGGGTCGCGGTCAGCCCTCGAACAGGTAGTGCAGCAACAGTCCCGCAAATACGACGAGGCCGAAGAAGTTGTTGTTCAGGAAGGCGCGAAAGCAGGCAGCCGGCTCGCGGTGGCGGATCAGAACCTGCTGGTATCCCGCGAGAACAGCCGCAGCGGCGAGGCCGATCCAGTACCAGCGCCCGAGGTCGCGCAGCAGGCCGACGAGCGCGAGGCCGCCGAGGGCGCCGGCCTGCAAGCCGGCAATGACCAGCCGGTCGGCGCGGCCGAAGAGGATCGCCGAGGAGCGGATGCCGATCACGAGGTCGTCCTCGCGGTCGACCATCGCGTACATGGTGTCGTAGGCCGTGGTCCACAGTACGACCGCGAGGAACAGCGTCCAGGCTTCCACCGGCACGGAGCCCGTCTGCGCCGCGAAGGCCATGGGTACCGACCAGCCGAACGCCGCACCGAGGTAAGCCTGAGGCAGGGAGAAAAACCGCTTCAGGAATGGATAGGTCACCGCGAGCACGCCGCCGATCAGCGCCAGCACCTGCGTGGGACGGTTGAGCGGGATCACGAGCGCGAGCGCCACGAGGCCGAGCACGGCGAACAGCGCGAGCGCCTCGGCGGTCGATACCGACTGCTTCGCGAGCGGCCGGTCCGCCGTGCGGCGCACATGCGGGTCGAAGTCGCGGTCGGCGAAGTCATTCATGACACAGCCGGCCGAGCGCATCACGAAGGTCCCGAGGACGAAGATCACGAACAGCCGTTCGTCCGGCCGGCCGTCTCCCGCGATCCACAGCGCCCACAGCACCGGCCACAGCAGGAGCCAGATGCCGATCGGCCGATCGAGGCGCATCAGCCGGGCGTACTCGCGCAGGTGGCGCCGGTACGCGGGCTCGAGCGCCCGTCGCGGATCCGGTTCGACGTCAGTAGCGTTGCGCATCCAGTTGTCTTTCGGTGTCAGACCTTGCCGAAGCGGCCGCCCTCGCCGATCCAGCGGCGCAGCAGGGCCGCTATGTTGGCCCTCGGGCCGGCCAGCATCAATGCCGCCGCCTGCTGCACGCCGGGGAGCAGGTCCGCGTCCCGAAGCAGGTCCGCCACCTTGAGCTGCATCAGGCCGGTCTGCCGGGTGCCGAGCAGTTCCCCGGGGCCACGAAGTTCCAGGTCGCGTCGCGCGACTTCGAATCCGTCGCTGGTGTCGCGCAGGACCGCGAGCCGGTCGCGCGCCACGGCGGTGAGCGGCGCGGCGTAGAGCAGCACGCAGGTACTCTCGACGGAACCGCGCCCGACGCGGCCCCGCAGCTGGTGCAACTGCGAGAGACCCATTCGCTCGGCGTTCTCGATGATCATGAGGCTGGCGTTCGGCACGTCGACGCCTACCTCGATCACCGTCGTGGCCACGAGGAGGTCGAGCTGGCCCTGCTTGAAGGCCGACATCACCCGGTCCTTGCGCGGGCCCGGCATGCGGCCGTGGACCAGGCCGACGCGCACCGACGGCAGTGCGGCACCGAGAGCCGCGGCGGTTTCCTCCGCGGCCTGCTGGGGCAGGTCCTCCGACTCGTCGATGAGCGGGCACACCCAGTACGCCTGGCGACCGGAACGGCAGGCCGCCTCCACACGCGCCACCACCTCGTCGCGCCGCGACCCTGGCAGCACGACCGTGCGGACCGGGGTGCGCCCCGGCGGCAGCTCGTCGATGATCGAGACGTCGAGGTCGGCATAGGCCGTCATCGCAAGGGTGCGCGGGATCGGTGTCGCGGTCATGACGATCTGGTGCGGATAGCGGCCATCGGTGAGCCCCTTCTCGCGCAGGGAAAGGCGCTGGTGCACGCCGAAGCGATGCTGCTCGTCGACGATGACGAGCGCGAGCCGGGCGAAGGCCACCCCCTCCTGGAACAGCGCGTGCGTGCCGACTGCGACCTGTACCGCTCCGGAGGCCAGGTCACGTGCGAGTGCAGCACGCGCCTTGCCGGCCTGCCGCCCCGTGAGGAGCGCGACGCGCACGCCGAGCGGGTCGAGCCAATCGACGAAATTTCGTGCGTGCTGCTCGGCGAGCAGCTCGGTCGGCGCCATCACCGCCGCCTGTGCGCCGTGCTCCACCGCGCGCGCCGCAGCGAGCGCCGCGACCACCGTCTTGCCGGAACCCACGTCCCCCTGCACCAGCCGCATCATCGGGTGCTCGCGCGCGAGGTCTGCTGCGATCTCGCCCCAGGTGCGCTGCTGCGCGGAGGTGAGCCGGAATGGCAGCTCGGCGCGGCAGCGATCGACGAGGTCGGTGCGGCGAGGCAATGGCCAGGAGCAGTCGCGGTCGGCCTCCTGCCTGAGCAGCCGCAGGCTGATCTGGTGGGCGAGCAGCTCTTCGAATGCAAGTCGGCGCTGCGCCGGGTGCCGGCCGTCGTTCAGCAGTGCCATGTCCGCCGTGGACGGCGGCCGATGTACGCAGCGCAACGCCGATTCGAGCGCCGGCAGTCGCAGGCGCGCGCGCACTTCGGGCGTGATCCAGTCCCTGAGTCCGCCGTCCGTGAGCTGGGCGAGCGCGAGCCCCGTCAGCGTGCGCATGCGTCCCTGCTGCACGCCCTCGGTCGTGGGATACACGGGTGTCAGCGTCTCCTCGCCCGCGGGACCCGCGTCCGGGTCGAGCCTGCGGTACTCCGGATGAACGATTTCGAGTCCGGCGGGCCCGGGGCGGGCCTCGCCGAAGCACCGCAGCCGCGTGCCGCGGACGAGCGCCTGCTGTTGTGACGCGGAGAAGTGAAAGAAGCGCAGGGTCAATGAACCGGTGCCGTCCGCGATGCGGCACAACAGCGCGCGCCGGCGCCGGAACACCACCTCGGTGAGCTGTACCTCCCCTTCGACGACTGCGCGCTGCCCCGACCTGAGGCTGCCGATCGGGACGACGCGCGTGCGGTCCTCGTAGCGGAGAGGCAGGTGGAACAGCAGGTCCTGCACGGTGTGCAGGCCGAGCCTGCCGAGTGTCACGGCGAGTCCGGGGCCGACGCCGCGCAACGTGGTGACGGGCCGCTGCTCGAGCGGCAGCTCCGACCCGGCCGCCGGCATCGCCACGCGAGTCGCCCGGGCGTCAGAGTTCCAGGATGCCGTCCATTTCGACGGACGCGCCGCGCGGCAGGGCCGCGACCTGCACCGCCGCGCGGGCCGGGTACGGCTGCTCGAAATATTCGGCCATCACGCGGTTGACGAGGGCGAAGTGGCCAAGATCCGTCAGGAACACGTTCAGTTTGACCAGGTCGCTGAGGCTTCCGCCGGCCGCTACGGCCACCGCCTCGAGGTTGTCGAACACGCGCCGCACGCTCGCTTCGACGTCGCCGCCGACGAGCTGGCCGGTCGCAGGGTCGAGCGGGATCTGTCCCGAGAGATAGACCGTGCCTCCGACCCGGATGGCCTGGGAATACGTGCCGATGGCTGCGGGCGCCTGATCGGTCGAGATGGGTGTGCGGGACACGGCGGGCCTCCAGGAATTGTCCGGTGCGACGGAGGATAGCCGATTGGCGCGCGCCGCTCGCTCAGGCGAGCGTGCGGGTCACCTTGAGCACTTCGGGCATGCCGCGGATCGCGCGGATCACATGAGCGAGGTGCTTGCGGTCATGCACCAGAAGCTCGAAGGTCAGCAGCGAGCTGTCGCTGTCGCGCTCCACGACCGACACCCGGTCGATGTTGGTCTGGGTGCCGGCGATGGCCGAGGCGACCTGCGCGAGCACGCCCATGCGGTTGGTGACCTCGGCCTTGATCTCGACGTGGAACAGGCGTCCTGGCGTGGTCTGCCAGGTTACCGACAGCCACTTGTCCGGCTGCTTGCGGAAAGAGGCGAGGTTGCCGCAGACGTCGCGGTGGATCACGACGCCACGGCCCGACGACAGGCTGGCGAAGATCGGGTCGTTTGGAATCGGGAAGCAACAGCGCGCGTAGGCGACAACCAGGCCTTCGGTCCCTGCGATGGCGAGCGGTCCGGCCTGGGCCTCGGCCGTCACGCCTGCCTCCGGCGGCAACAGCCGGCGCGCGACGAAGGGCGCCACGCGCTCACCGAGGCCGATCTTCTCGAAGAGATCTTCCTCGCTGCGCAGTCCGAACTCGGCCACCACCGCCGCCAGAGTCTCGGCCGGCACCCTGCGCAGCGTCAGCGAGAACTCCTCGAGCGCCTGGCTGAGCAGGCGCCGGCCGAGGCCGACGGCCTCCGAGTGCTTCAGGTTCTTCAGGTACTGGCGGATGGCGGCGCGCGCCTTGGCGGTGACCACGAAATTCGCCCACGACGGGTTCGGTGTCGCGCCCTTCGCCGTGATCACCTCGACCGTCTGCCCGTTGCGCAGCTGCGTGCGCAACGGCACGAGGCGGCGGTCCACCTTGGCGGCGACGCAGCGATTGCCGACGCCGGTGTGCACCGCGTAGGCGAAATCCACGCAGGTCGAGCCCCGCGGCAACCGCCGGATGTCGCCCTTCGGCGTGAAGACGTAGACCTTGTCGGGGAACAGGTCGACCTTGACGCTCTCGAGAAATTCCTCCGAGTCGCCACCCTGCTGGATCTCGACGAGCTGCTGCAGCCATTCGCGGGCGCGGGCACCGGAGGCGCCTGCGGAGTCGTCGCCGTCCTTGTACTGCCAGTGCGCGGCGATGCCGGTCTCGGCGACCTGGTGCATGTCCTCGGTGCGGATCTGTACCTCGATCGGCGTGCCGTTCGGCCCGAACAGGGTCGTGTGCAGTGACTGGTAGCCGTTCGTGCGCGGGATCGCGATGTAGTCCTTGAAGCGTCCCGGCATCGGCTTGTACGCGCCGTGCACGATGCCGAGCGTGCGATAGCAGGTATCGGCGCTGTCGACGACGATGCGGAAGCCGTACACGTCGACGATCTCGGCGAGCGACACCTTCTTCCGCCGCATCTTCTGGTAGATGCTGTAGACGTCCTTCTCGCGCCCCTCGACGCGCGCGCGGACCCCGTTCGCGACGAGGGCAGCTTCGAGCGCGTGCCCGATCCTGCCGACGAACTGCTTCTGGTTGCCCTTCGCCTTGCGGACGGCGGCCTCGATGACCTTGTAGCGGCGCGGGTAGAGCGAGCGGAAGCCGAGGTCCTCGAGGTCGTTCTTGATCGCGTGCATGCCGAGGCGGTTCGCGATCGGCGCGTAGATCTCGAGTGTCTCGCGGGCAATGGCGCGGCGCTTGGCGGGCGGCATCGCGCCGAGCGTGCGCATGTTGTGGGTGCGGTCGGCGAGCTTCACCATGATCACGCGGATGTCGCGCACCATGGCGAGCAGCATCTTGCGGAAGCTCTCGGCCTGCGCCTCCTTGCGGCTCTTGAACTGGATCTGGTCGAGCTTGCTCACACCGTCGACGAGCTCGGCCACTTCGCTGCCGAAGCGCGTCGCGATCTCGTCCTTGACGGTCGGCGTGTCCTCCATGACGTCGTGGAGGATCGCGGCGATCAGGGTCTGCGGGTCGAGCTTGAGGTCCGCGAGCAGGTCGGCGACGGCGACGGGATGCGTGATGTAGGGCTCACCCGAGCGCCGCCGCTGGCCGTCGTGTGCCTGATAGGCGAACTCGTAGGCCGACTGGACGCGCTCGACTTCGTCGGGGGGCAGGTAGCCCTCGAGCTTGGCGACGAGCTGGCTGATGCCGATCGAACGTCTTCCGTACGGCAGCAGGCTGCGCAGGGAAGACGTGACGTCCATGATGGGCTCAGGCGGGAATCAGTCTCCCAGTCCGATCTGCGGCGCGCGCAGTTCACCCATGAACTCGGGCTCGGGCATGAACTCCTGCGGCGGACGATCGGGCTCCTCGAGGATCTCGAGGCCGACGTG
>JAGOXN010000177.1 GCA_018059685.1 Steroidobacteraceae bacterium
AGTTGTGTTTCCTTTGGCGGGTGCCAAAGGCGACCCGCGGCTTACGGTCCCGAAGCTGCGTCAGGCAGCGGCCGGGCCGGGGTGTTGCGTGCCCGTCCAGTGACGGGGGCGAACCCGAAAGGGCGATGCATTATGTGAATTGCTGCACCGCACCACAAGATCTTGTGGTTATGTGCCGACGCACGCTGAGAACCCGAAGTTCGGTTCAGGTCTTGAACTTTTCCGCTTCGATTCCGTAGCGCGACAGGAGCTTGTAGAAGTCAGTCCGGTTGCGTTTTGCCAGACGGGCGGCTTGACTGACATTTCCTTCAGTAATTTGAAGGAGTTGCACGAGATAGCTCCGCGTGAACTCATCTCTCGCCTCATCGAAGCTCTGCAGCGACGGCGCCTGGCCCTGGGCTTCCTGAACCTGTTCCGCCGTGATCACCGGCCCGGACCCGGTGGTGGCGACCTGCCGCACGACGATTCGCAGCTGGCGAACGTTGCCGGGCCAGCGCGCGGTGGCAAGCAGTTCCATGGCCTCGGGTGAACAGGTGCGCCGCGCATGACCCGATTCGGCGGCGACCTCCTCGAGGCACTGCTGGACGAGCAAGGGGATATCCTCCCTGCGCCGTGCAAGCGGCGGGAGATCGACCTGTACGACCGCAAGGCGGTCGAGGAGTTCGTCCGTGAGGCGATCATCGGCCGCCAGGTCGTCCAGTCGACGCTCGCACGTGGCGAGGGTGCGCACATCGTCGGTGGCGAGCCACTGCGCGAGGCGGCCCTGCAGGGACGCCGGCAGGTCGTCGACGTTGCGGAGGTAGAGCGTGCCGTGGGCCGCCTGCGCGAGCGAACGTTTGAGGTCCGCCTCGTCATGCTCGGGGTCGAGGGCGCCGCAGTCGACCGCGACAAATTCGTGCTCCCGGCGCGCGCTCGCCTCGTGGATTGCCTTCGCGAGCAGGTCCTTGCCCGTGCCCGGCTCGCCTGTGATCAGGATCGGAGCATCCGACGCAGCGGCGACGTACGCCTTCGCGAGGCGATCTTCCAGTACGGGGCTGCGCGTCGCGAACAGGGTGCGCCAGTCGTCGCCTTCGACGTCGGCGAAGCCCGACGTCCTGAGCGCCCGGCGCACCTCGGCGAGCAACTGCTCCTTCTCGACGGGCTTGGTGAGGAAGGCGAACGCGCCGGACTGGGTGGCCTTGACGGCGTCCGGAATCGTGCCGTGCGCCGTGAGCATGATGACGTTGAGACTCGGCCAGCGCCGCTGCAGTTCGCGCAGCAGGGCGATCCCGTCCATCTGGGCCATCCTCAGGTCGGTGATGACGAGGTCCGGCCGGAATCGAGCGGCTGCGAGCAAGGCCTTCGCGGCATTGTCGGCCGGCTCGACCTCGTACTTCTGCGAGCGAAGCCTGATCGTCAGGAGTCTGAGCAGGCCCGGATCGTCATCGACGACCAGGATGCGCGGCGCTCGACGAGGAGGACGGGTCATGTTTCCTGGCCGGGGACGGATCGGGGGACCCGAGGAGGACTCACGGCTGGGTCCCGTCGCTCCGACTGGAGGACTGCTCGAGCAGCGACCGTTCCATGTCCGCAACGGCCTCGAGCTTGCGCTCGGCCTCCGCGAGGGCCCGTCGCAGGGCCTTGTTTTCCACGGCGAGCGAGGCGGCCCGTGCGTCCGCGTCCGTGTCCGACGAGACCAGCCGCCGCTCCACATCCTCGCGCACTCGGGCCAGCTCGGCATAGAGCGCCACGCGCGCATCGAACTCGCGGAGCAGTGCGCTCGCGAAGTCGATCTCGGCTTGCACGAGGTCGTTCGGCCCGGCGAGCAGATCGGTGATCAGCCGCTTCGCCTCGACCGGGTTGCTGCTCGGATGTCCGGCGCTGCCGATGGCGAGCGCATACCGCAGCATGTCGGAGCTGCGGCGCGTCTGCTGGGCCGCCGCACGGGCGGCGGCGATCTCCGCGAGCTGCCGATCCGTATCGCCGGGCGCCATCCGCGCGAGCGTGTCGACGTAGCGCAGGAGCGCCGCCGGCCCCGGGTCCGATGGCGTCGCTGCGCGTTCCGGCGTGGGCAGGGACGGCGGCGCGGTGGCGCAGGCGGCAAGCCATAGCAGCGGCACGAACAGGAGTCGCTTAGTCATGACCGACATGATACGACCCGGCCGGCAGCCTGACCCGGAAATGCGCGCCCGCGAACTCGCCGTCGACGATGTCGACGGAACCGCCGTGCGCCTCGACGAATTCCCGCACGACGGACAGGCCGATACCCGTGCCACGCACCAGCCCGCCCTGTGGCGTGGCACCCTGGTAGAACGCGTCGAAGATGCGCGGGCGCTCGTCGACGGGGATGCCCGGGCCCGTGTTCGCGACGTCGATGTGGAGCTGCTCGTCGGCGAGGCGCCCGCGCACCGTGATCCTGCCGCCGTCCGGCGTGAACTTGACCGCGTTCGAGATCAGGTTGTCGAGGATCAGTCCGAGCTTGGTTCGGTCCGCCGCGACCGTGACGTCGTCGACGTCGACGTCGAGTGCCAGCCGGTGCGCGCCGATCGGCAACTGGTAGGCCTCGACGGCTGCGGCGACCATGGGGCGCAGGCGGACCTCGGTGACTTCGAGGCCACCGCGCCGCGCCTGCCATTCGCTGTATGACAGCAGGTTCTCGATGAGGCGCTGCAGGCGGACGCTGTTGTCGCGCAGGATCGCGGCCACTTCCCGCTGCTCGTGGCTCAGGCCGCCGACGGCCCCTTCCATCAGCAGCTCGGTGCCCTCGCGGATGTTCGCAAGGGGCGTCTTGAGTTCATGCGACATGTGGCGCAGGAAGCGGTTGCGCTCCTCGGCGATTTCCGAGAGACGCAGGCGCAGCCACTCGAGCTGGCGACCGAGGGCCTGCAGATCGGTCGGGCCCTGCACGGCGACTGGCTCGCTGAGCCTGCCATGACCGATGTTGCTGATCGCGGCGTCGATGTCCCGGATCGGGCGGGCGAGGACGAGCGTGAAGACCAGCATCAGGCCGAGCGTCACGGGCACGAGCAGCGCCGACTGCCACAGGATGCGCCGCCGCGCGCGATCGGTTTCGGCGCGGAGTTCCCTCAATTCACGGTCAGTCTGCCGGCTGGCGAGCGTGGAGAGCTGGCCCGCGTCGCGTGACAGCAGCGTGAACCGCCGCAGCGATTCGCTGGCAGCCGCGGGCGCGGACGAGGCGAGCCCGTGCTCGATCCCGTCCGTGGTTGCGCGCATGCGCGTGATCACGGCGCTGCGCTCCGGGTCACCCGGAAGGCTCTCGAGCCCGTCGATTGTGCGGACCAGCAGTTCGTGGTTCTGACGGAACGTCTCGAGCAGGCTGTCGCGCCGCAGGATCTGGAAGAGGCGCGCGGTGCGCTCGAGCGAGGACACCTGGCGGACGATCGCCTGCGTGTACTGCGTCGCCGCCACGCCCTTGGCGACGAGCCGCTCGCTCGCAGTGGCGAGGCTGCGGATCTCGACGGCCGCACTGATCGTGCCGATCAGCAGCGGCAGTGCCACGACCGCGAAGCCGATGAGTATCAGTCCGCTCAGCGAGCGGGGGCGCAGGGATGGCAACCGTGGCATTTTCCGGGGTATATGGTACCTGCCAATGGTCGGGATGCCGCAAGCCGTGAACGATACGCACCCGTACTCTTCGCTCACGCCGGAGCTCGTGATCCGGGCGATCGAGGCGCTCGGCTATGCGGCCGACGGCCGCATCCTCGCCCTGAACAGCTACGAGAACCGGGTGTATCAGGTCGGCCGGGAGGAGGGCGCACCCGTCGTCGTCAAGTTTTACCGGCCCGGTCGCTGGCGTTCCCCCGCGATCCTCGAGGAACACCAGTTCGCCCTGGATCTCGCGCGCGCCGAAGTGCCCATGGTGGCACCCGAGGTCCACGCGGGCCGCACGCTGTTCGAGCTCGATGGCTTTCGATACGCGGTCTATCCGCGGGCGGGCGGACGCTGGCCCGAACTCGCATCGCGTGACGAACGAGCCTGGATGGGCCGCTTCCTCGGGCGCATACATGCGATCGGGGTCGCGGGGAGCTTCTGTCACCGGCCACGGCTCGACTGGCGTTCGCTCGGCCGGGAGACCGCGGACTTCCTGCTCGGCGCGGGGTGGATCCCGCCGCATGTCGAGCCGGCCTACGCGTCGCTGGCGGACGACCTGCTGCGCCTCGTCGCGCAGCGATTCGCCGAGGCGACTCCATATCGGGCACTGCGGCTGCATGGTGACTGCCATCCGGGCAACGTGCTGTGGACCGAGGCGGGACCGCATTTCGTGGACCTCGACGACTGCATGACGGGTCCGGCCGTCCAGGACCTGTGGATGCTCCTTTCGGGCAGCGCCGAGGAACAGCGTGAGCAGTTCGCGGACCTGCTCGAAGGTTACCGGGAGTTCGCCGATTTCGACCGACGGGAAGTCCTGCTGGTCGAGCCGCTCAGGACCCTGCGCATCATGCATTACGCCGGCTGGCTCGCCCGGCGCTGGGACGACCCGGCCTTTCCACGCGCATTCCCCTGGTTCGAGGAGCCGCGGTTCTGGGAGCGGCACGTGCTCGACCTGCGCGAGCAGCTCGCGGCGATGGAGGAGCCGCCGCTCCTCGCCTGATTTCTGTGATCCACCCCACGCGCGACCCCTTCCGCACGGCACACCCGGCCCCGTAGCATTCGCACGCATGACCCGTGCAATCCTCGTCACCGGCGGCGCCGGCTACATCGGCAGTCACGTCGTCCGCCAGCTCGTCGAGCGCGGCGAGCGCGCCGTCGTGCTCGACAATCTCTCGACCGGCTATCGCAGCGCCGTGCTCGGTGCACCGCTCGTCGTCGGCAACACGGCCGATCGCGAACTGGTGGGTCGCGTGCTCGCGGAGCATGCCGTCGACACGGTGATGCATTTCGCGGCGCACACGATCGTGCCGGAGTCGGTTGCGGACCCGCTCAAGTACTACGGCAACAACACCTGCGCCACGCGCAACGTGCTCGAGTGCTGCGACCGCGCCGGCGTGCGGAATTTCGTGTTTTCCTCGACCGCGGCCGTTTACGGCATCCCAGCTGCGGGACTCGCGCGGGAGGACTCGCCGACCGCGCCCATCAACCCCTACGGCCTCTCGAAGCTCATGAGCGAGTGGATGCTGCGCGATCTCGCCGCGGCGTCGGCGCTTCGCTACGTGGCATTGCGCTATTTCAACGTCGCGGGCAGCGACCCGGGCGGGCGCATCGGCCACACGGCGCCGAACGCCACGTTGCTCGTGAAGGTGGCGTGCCAGCATGCGGCCGGCGCGCGCGAGGGCGTGCAGGTGTTCGGCACGGACTACCCGACGCCCGATGGAACCGGCGTGCGCGACTATATCCACGTCGACGACCTCGCGGATGCCCACCTGAAGGCGCTCGATTACCTGCGCGGAGGCGGCGCCTCCGCCACGGTCAACTGCGGCTACGGCCACGGCTACAGCGTGCGCGAGGTGCTGCGCATGACCGAGCGCGTCAGTGGCGTCCGGCTCAAGGTCGCGGAAGCGCCGCGACGGCCGGGCGACCCGCCCGAGCTCGTCGCCCATGCCGAACGGGTGCGCGAGCTGCTCGGCTGGCGACCGCGCTACGACGATCTCGAGACGATCGTCAGGACGCAGTTCGACTGGGAACGCCGGCTGCGGCGCGAGCCGGAGCTGATGGCCAACTGAGCGGCGCCGGCGCGCGGGGCGAGCGGTGTCCCGTGGTAGAGTGGCGCGCTTTTGAGTTCCACCCGGGGATCGATTGACCAGGCCGACATCCAGATGGGCCGTGCGCGCCTGCGTGACGTCGATGCTGGCGCTGCTTGCAGCCTGCGGCGGTGGGGACAGCGGCGGCAAGTCCAACTCGCCGCCTACGGTACCGCCGGGCG
>JAGOXN010000178.1 GCA_018059685.1 Steroidobacteraceae bacterium
GGGGACGCCGAAGCCATCGCCGCACTCGCGTCGACGATCGTCAGGGTCGCCAACCTGGAGTCCGTCACGATGGTCGCCTCCGAAACAGACCTGCCGCCCTGTGCGATCGCGATCATCGACGGCCGGACCGTACTGGCGCCCTTTGCGCGGCTCGTCGACGACGTCGCGGCCGAGGTCGCGCGACTCGAAAAACGCCGCGTGCGCGCCGGGCAGGAGCGCGACAAGGCTTCGGCGAAGCTCGCCAACGGAAGTTTCATCGCCAACGCACCGCCGGAAGTCGTCGCGAAGGAGCGCGCGAGGATCGCCGGGTTCGAAGCGCAGGTCGCGCAGCTCGGCGAGCAGCTGCGCCGCCTCGCGGCACTCGGGGCGGAAGGATCGACCGCATGAGCTCGCCACCAGTGATCGCAGGCTCGCAGGATCCCCCGGCCGTGGAACTCGCCGCGGCCGCGGTGGACAATCTGAACCGCATCATCCTCGGCAAGCAGCAGCAGCTCCTCCTGTGCCTCGCGTGCCTGCTCGCGCGCGGGCACCTGCTGATCGAGGACATCCCGGGCGTCGGCAAGACGACGCTCGCGCACGCACTGGCGCGCACGCTCGGCCTGTCCTATCAGCGCATCCAGTTCACGAGCGACCTGCTGCCGGCGGACATCATCGGCGTGTCCGTGTTCGAGGCCGAATCGGGCCAGTTCCGCTTTCACCGCGGGCCGGTGTTCGCGCAGCTCGTGCTGGCCGACGAAGTCAATCGCGCGACGCCCAAGGCGCAGAGCGCGCTCCTCGAGGCCATGGAGGAACACCAGGTCACCGCGGACGGCCAGACCTACCCGATGACGGAGCCGTTCTTCGTCATTGCCACGCAGAATCCGATATACCAGGTCGGCACCTTCCCGCTGCCCGAGTCGCAGCTCGATCGCTTCCTCATGCGCATCGAGCTCGGTTACCCGGCGGCCGACCTCGAGCGTCAGCTGCTGCTCGGCGAGGACCGCCGCGACCTGCTGGCATCGCTCGCGCCCACGCTCACCCCGCAGCAACTCCTGCGCCTGCAGGGCGAGGTGCCGCGCGTGCACGCCTCCGGGGCGCTGCTCGACTACGTGCAGGCGATCGCGCGCTACACGCGCCAGGCGAGCGAGTTCGAGGCCGGGCTGTCGCCGCGGGCCGTGATCTCGCTGCTGCGCGCGGCGCAGGCCTGGGCGATGGTGCACGGTCACCCGGGCGTCCTGCCCGAGGACGTGCAGGCCGTGCTGCCCGCCGTCGCGGGCCATCGGCTCGCCCCCCGGGAGTCCTCGCGCTTCCGCGACGCGGGACAGGTCGGCCAGCACGTACTCGAAGCGGTGCCCGTTCCTTAAGGTCGACGCGTGACTCGCGCGCTCCTCCGCCTGCGCACGCTGCTCGACGCGCGCGTCCAGGCCTGGCTGCGCCGGCGGCAGGGCATCGACCGCGATCCCGTCGAGCTGCATCGAGGCCGCATCTACATACTGCCGACGCGCCTCGGGCTCGCCTATGCCGCGATGCTCCTGGCAATGGTCGCGGGCGGCATGAATTACAACAACAATCTCGGCCTCGGGATGGCGTTCCTGCTCGCGAGCCTGGGCCTCGTGACCATGCTTCACTGCCACGGCACGCTCCGCGGCATCGAGTTGCGGCTCGCCGCGACCGAATCGACCTTCGCCGGCCAGGACGTCGGTTTCGGACTGCTGCTCGCGAATCGGGCGCTCGCGCCGCGCGCCCGCATCGAGTTGTCGCTGGACGGAGCGGCGCGCGAAGGCATGGACCTGCCGGCGGGCGGCAGCATGACGATGCGCCTCGCGGTGCCGGCCGCGCGGCGCGGCCGCATTCCGCTCGAACGCTTCGTGGTCGCAACGCGCCACCCGCTCGGGCTCTTCCGGGCCTGGGCGGTCGTGCACCCCGAATACACCGCGATCGCCTGGCCGAAGCCCGCGGAGCCGGGCCGCGTGCCACCAGGCGTGGCGACCGATACGGGCGGCGCTCAGCACGGGGCCTCGGGTGAAGAAGACTTCGCGGGACTGCGCCCATACCAGGTCGGCGATTCGCCGCGGCGCGTCGCGTGGAAGGCCTATGCGCGCGGGCGGGGCCTGCATACCAAGCAGTACGCGGGCACCGACGTCGTATCGCACGTCTTCGACTGGGACAGCCTGCCGGGCCTGGACCCGGAGTCGCGACTCGGCCAGCTGTGCCGCTGGATCATCGATGCGCACGGCCGCGGCGAGGCATTCGGACTCCGGCTGCCCGGCGTCGATATCGAGCCGAACATCGGCACGGCGCATCGCCAGCACTGCCTGACCGCGCTGGCGCTGTTCGAACCGACGCGGGGCCATGGCTGACGGCGCCGCAGCGCCGCTGCACGGCCTCGGCGGAGTGCTGGCAGCACTCGCGCTCGCCGCCGCCGCGCACGTGGCATGGCTGCCGCCCTGGGTTCCGCTGCTGCTCGTGGCGGCCATGACGTGGCGCTGGTCCGCGGCCCGGCGCGGCTGGCCGTTGCCGTCGAAGTGGCTGCGCGCGACCGCCGCGGCCGGCGCGGCCGTGGTCGTGCTCGGCGCCTACGGGACGCTGAACGGCATCGAGGCCGGCACGGCCCTGCTCGCGCTGATGGGTGGCGTGAAACTCCTCGAGACACGCGGCCCGCGTGATCTGACGGTGCTGGTTTTCATCGCGTGGTTCCTGCTGTTCGCCGCACTGTTGCGCAACCAGGGGCTGATCGCCCTGCCTTTGCTCCTCGCCGGTGTCGTGCTCGTGACGGCAGCCCTGATGCGCGTGCACGGCGGCGCGGGCCTCGCGTCATGGAGCGATGCACTGCGTCGCACCGCGCTGCTGCTCACGCAGGCCGCGCCGCTCGCGCTCGCCCTGTTCCTGTTCTTCCCGCGCCTGCCGGGGCCGTTCTGGGGGATCGGGTCCGCGGACTCGGCACGGACCGGCCTGAGTGACGAGATGACGCCGGGCGACGTCTCCGACCTGAGCGCGTCGGGCGCAGTCGCGTTTCGCGCGAGGTTCTTCGGCCCCTTGCCGCCGCCCGGCCTCCGCTACTGGCGCGGCCCCGTGCTGCAGGAGTTCGACGGGCGCAGCTGGCGCCGGTCGCAGGGTCAATTCTTTCCGCCGCAGGATGCCGAGTACCAGGGCGCGCCGATCGACTACCAGGTCACGCTCGAACCGCACGGCCGGCCCTGGATCCTGGCGCTCGACCTGCCGACCGGGTGGCCGGTGGGCGAGGCGCTGCGCGCCTTCGACTTCCAGGTCGTCGCACCCCGTCCGTTGCACGAGATTCGCTCGTTCCGCCTGCGCTCGCATCCGGAGTACGTCGCCGGCGCCGTTCTTCCGCAGTCGCTCCGGCACAAGGCCCTGCAGCTGCCCGACGCAGGCAACGCCCGCTCCGTCGCGCTCGGGCGCGCGCTCGCCGCACAATACGGGGACCCGCGTGCCATCGTGCAGGCCATGCTCGGGATGTTCCGCAACGAGCCCTTCGCATACACGATGCGGCCGCCCCGCCTCGACCGCGACGCCGTCGACGAGTTCCTGTTCGAGACGCGCCGGGGTTTCTGCGAGCACTACGCGTCGGCATTCACCGTCGTGATGCGCGCGGCCGGGATCCCGGCCCGAGTCGTCACCGGTTACCAGGGCGGCGAGTTCAACCCGATTGGTGGCTACCTGCTGGTGCGCCAGTCGGACGCGCATGCCTGGTCCGAAGTCTGGATCGAGCGGCGCGGCTGGGTCCGTGTCGATCCGACGGCAGCGGTCGCGCCCGAGCGCATCGAACGGGGCCTGATCGGTGCAGTGGCCGAGGACGAGCCCGTTCCTGGACGCCTGCGGCACGGCAGTTCGCTGCTGCTCCGGGCGGAACTCACCTGGGATGCACTGAACGATTTCTGGAACGAGCGCGTGGCGCGTTTCGACGCGGCCAGCCAGTTCGGCCTGCTCGAGCGTCTCGGCGTCGAGTCACCCGACTGGCGCGCGCTCGGGCTCGGCCTCGCCGCGAGCCTCGCCGTCTTTTTCGTCGCGCTCACGACTTACCTGGCCTGGAAGTTCCGCGGGCCGGCACCCGACTGGCCGTCGCGGCTGCACGCACAGGCCGCGCGCCGGCTCGCGAAACGGGGTGTCGTTCCCGGCCGGACGGAGGGTCCGGTCGCCTACCTCGAGCGTGCCCGCGCGACGCATCCGGAGCTCGGGCGGGACCTCGCCGAGATCCGCGACCTGTACGTCGCCTTGCGTTACGGTCCGATGCCGACGGAGACACACCTGCGCCGGCTCAAGTTCCTCGTGAACCGCCTGCGGCCGTGAACCACGGTCGAGTATGCTTGCGTCCTGGCAACGGGAGATGACGGGACCATGGCCGACCTGAAGAAGAAATTCGACGCCGCGGCCGCCAGCGCGCAGAAGTTCAGCAGGAGACCGGACGACGCAGACATGCTGCGGCTCTACTCGTTCTACAAGCAGGCGAGCGTCGGCGACGTGCGGGGCGAACGGCCGGGCGCCTTCAGCTTCGTCGATCGGGCCAAGTACGACGCCTGGGCGAAGCTCGCGGGCACCGACTCCGCCAAGGCGATGGAGTCCTACGTCAAGCTGGTCGAGCGGCTGAAGAAGACCTACGGCTGAGCACGCGGTGACGCTCGTCGCGGTCGGGGTCGTCGCGGCCGCGGTACTCGCGTGGCTGCTGATCGGGCCCTGGTGGCGCGCACGACGGCGCGCCGCACACATGGCCACGCCGCTCGGGGCGGACTTCCGCGCGATCATCGAGCGCAACGTGCCGGCCGCACGCCCGCTCCCGCCGGCGCACCGGGAACGGTTCGAGGCACTCGTGGTCGCGTTCGTCGCGGAGAAAGAATTCGTTGGCTGCAACGGGCTCGTGATCACGGACGAGATCCGCGTCACGATTGCTGCGCTCGCCGCCCTGCTCGTGATCGGACGCCGCGGACATTACGACGAACTGCAGTCGGTCCTCGTGTATCCGACCGCCTTCTGGGTCGAGGACGAAATCGAGGACGAGGCGGGCGTCGTCGGCCGGCGACGACGGATCCTGTCGGGCGAGGCGTGGCAGTCGAGCCGCATCATCCTGTCCTGGGAGGACGTGACCGAGGCGCGCGAATTCCCCGGCGAGGGCTACAACGTCGCCCTGCACGAGTTCGCGCACTATCTCGATGCCGAGGGCTCGGGCCTGGCCATGGCGCCACCGTCGAACTCGCCTGCTGCCGGCACCGCGCGCATCCGCCCGCTCGAGGCCTGGGGTCGCGATCTCGCCGCAGAGTTCGACCGACTCCTCGACTCGGTCGATCGCGGCGACGATACGCTCCTCGATCCCTACGCCGCCGAGGACGAGTCCGAGTTCTTCGCGGTCGCAACGGAGGAGTTCTTCGAGCGGCCGGCGGAACTCCTCGCCCGGCACCCGGCGCTGTACGCGCTGCTGCAGGAGTTCTACGCGCTCGATCCCGCGGCGTGGGCTCGAGCGGGCCACGGGTAAACGTCCCGGTCCTGAGGCTGGAGGGTCGGGTACCGTTTCCAGAGGGACGGCGCAAGTACGTCCATGTAGCCTCGCACGCCGCGTCCATGCGGCGTGACGCCCTCTGGAAACGGTACCCGACCCTCCAGCCTCAGGACGCGACCGTCGCGGCCCGACGCTCCGCCCGCGCGGCGATGACGAGCATCACGCCACCGCCGGCGAACAGCAGCACGATCGACAAGATCGACAGGCGCGGATCGCCGGTGAGGCGCGCCACGATGCCGGTCAGGAGCGGCCCGAGCACCGCGGCGAACTTGCCCATCATGTTGTAGAAACCGAAGAACTCCGACGACTTCCCCTCGGGCACCAGCCGCCCGAAATACGAGCGGCTCAGCGA
>JAGOXN010000179.1 GCA_018059685.1 Steroidobacteraceae bacterium
CAGCAGCGCGGTCACGATGCCGATCCTGCCGCAGCCGGGACAGCCGCCCGTCTACACCGGTGCCGGTGCGATGCACGCCGCCGGTCAGCTGGCCTTCGGCATCGTGACCGCGCTGCTGCACCGCCTCGCGTCCGGCGAGGGGCAGCAGGTCGACGTCTCGCTCTTCGGCGCGAACATGTACGGGTCGGCGCTCGACCTGCAGGCCTTCCTCGCGATCGGTCACGGCGACCGCCTGCTGAACCCGATCTCCCGGCTGGACGTTTCCAACCCGATGTCGGGGTCCGTGTACATGAGCGCCGATGGACGCTGGGTGACGCTGACGATGCCCGACACCGATCGCTGGTGGCCGGCCTTCTCGGGAATCGTCGGTATCCCGCAGGATCACCCGAGCTTCGACTCGCACGACAAACGTACCTCCATCAACCGGCTCGAGCTGATCCGCGAACTGGAGGAGCGGTTCCGGCGGGAGCCGGCCGCGCACTGGCGGCGGCAGTTCCAGGAGAAGCAGCTCTCCGCCGACATCATCGAGCAGTTCGACTATCCGGCGAACGATCCGGGTGTCTATGACAATCGCTACATCCTCGAACTCGAGCACCCGAGCTTCGGCAAGGTCCGCTCGCTCGGCTTCCCGATCTGGGTGAGTGACAGCCCGGCGCGACTCGACCGGCTCGCGCCCTGTGTCGGCCAGCACACCGACCAGGTCCTGCACGAGCTGCTCGGCTACTCGCGCGAGAAGATCCACGCGCTGGCTGACGCCGGCGTCCTGGCATAGTCGGAATCCGGGAAGCATCACCATGGCGAAGGCACTCGAGGGCATCCGCGTCATCGACCTCACGGTCTGGTTCCAGGGGCCGGTCTCGGCGCAGTACCTGGCTGATTTCGGCGCCGAGGTGATCAAGGTGGAGCGGCCGCAGGGCGGCGACCAGGGTCGCGGCGTGCGCAGCATCAAGTCGCTCGAAGTGGGTGACTGGAACCAGTACTTCCTCGTCATCAACCGCAACAAGAAGAGCATGGCGATCGACCTCAAGAAGCGGGAGGGGCAGGAGATCCTCTACCGGCTGGTCGAGAAATCGGACGTGTTCCTGTCGAACCTTGCGCTGGAGATGCTCGAGGGCTGGAACCTGTCGTACGAGAAGCTGTCCGCGATCAACCCGAAGCTCGTCTACGCGACGAACACCGGCTACGGGCGCTTCAGCAAGGTCAACAAGCCTTCGTTCGACATGACCGTGCAGGCGTTGACCGGCGTCATGGCGCGCCTCGGCGAGCCGGGGCAGCCGCCGATCTATCTCGGCATGGGCTCGGGTGACGCCTATGGCGGCATCATGTCCGCGCTCGGTATCGTCCTCGCGTTGTACGAGTGCCGGAAGACCGGCAGGGGCCAGAGCATCGACGCGTCGCTGTACGGGGCGCAGTTGTACCTCGCAGCCCGGCATCTGCAGGCCTACCTCGCCGGCGACGCGAGCCGCGCATTGCAGCACTCGCGCCGACAGGTCGAGAACCCGCTGTGGAACCTCTACCCGACGTCCGGCAAGTGGGTCTTCATCTGCGAGCCCAACGACGATGCGCGTTATGCGGCCTTGCGCAGGGCTCTCGGCGGCCCCGTGGCGCTGGCCGATGCGCGCTTCATGGATGCAGCCGGGCGGCGCCGCCACAACGAGGCGCTGGTCGCGGCGATCGAGACCGAGACGCTGAAACGCGATCACGCCGATCTCATGGGCGCATTGCGCGACGCCGGCGTCGTCGCGAGCCCGGTGAACAACTTCGCCGACGTAGTCCGCGACCAGCAGGCCTGGCAGAACCAGTACTTCATGAAGTGCTACTGCGAGGAAGTGCAGCGCGAAGTCGACATCCGCGGCCTGCCTGTGACGCTGTCGAAGACGCCGGGTGAGGTGCTGAGCCTCGGGCCGCAGCTCGGGCAGGACACCGAGCTGCTGATGATGGACCTGCTTGGCTACGAGTGGGAACAGATCGAGGCACTGAAGGCCCAGGGTGCGATTCCCTGAACCGACCCTGCAGGTGAAAGACATGAGCGATTCGAGCTTCAGCGACTGGACCGTCGTCACGGGTGACGGCCTCGAGGGTTTCGCGGAAATCGTTTACGAGAAGAGGCACCACCGGACTCTTGGCGGCGGCGTCGCACGCGTCGCGTTGAACAAGCCCGAGAAGATGAACGCGATGACCGTTGCGACGGTGGACGAGATGTTCCGCGCGTTCTACGACGCGAGCCACGATCCGTCGATCGGCGTGATCATCGTCGCGGGCCGCGGCAAGCACTTCGGTGCCGGCGGGGACGTCGTCTGGGAACGCTGGGGCCTGCGCGAGGCCTTCTACAACCGCTATCCGCACAATCGTCTCATGCGCATGTCGCGCAAGCCGGTGATCGCCCAGGTGCAGGGCTACTGCATCGGCGGGCACAATCACATGGCGTACTGCTGCGACTTCACCATCGCGGCCGACAACGCCGTATTCGGCCAGGCCGGGCCACGCGTATCGTCGCCCGCCGATGGCTACTTCGTTCCGTACCTGACCAGGGTCGTCGGCGCGAAGAAGGCCCGCGAGCTCTGGATGTTGTGCCGCAAGTACAAGGCCGACGAGGCGCTCGAGATGGGGCTCGTCAACACGGTGGTGCCGCTCGAACGGCTGGAGGCGGAGGTCGAGAAGTGGTGCGAGGAGCTGCTGTCGCTGAGCCCGGGCTGCCTTGAGATCCTGAAGGCCGCGTTCGACCAGGAGATGGACGGCTACAAGGAGCCCTGCGCGATCTCGGCCGCCATGTATCCGGACTGGTTCGACATGCCGGAGGGCAAGGAGGGCGGTGCGGCGTTCGTCGAGAAGCGCCCGGCGAAGTTCTGGGACATCCGGGCACGTGAGGCGGAGATGCATCAGAAGCTGCTGGCGGAATACGAGGCCCTCCAGGCAAAGAGCAAGGGGTCCCGGTGACCGGGGCGGCTCAGAGGCCGGCCATCGGGCTCAAGGACGCGGCCTGTATCGTCGGCATCGGCGAGACGGCGGTCTGCCGCAAGCCAGGCTCGGGCCTGAGCGAAATGGCCCTGCAGCTCGAGGCCATCGCCGCGGCGCTCGCTGACGCCGGACTCGAGGCCCGGCAGATCGACGGCATCATGCCGTTCCCGAATCTCGGCCGGGCCGAGGCGTTTGCCGCGAACCTCGGGTGCGAGAACCTGCGCTTCGCCGCGACGCTCAACCTCGGCGGCGCGGCGCCGGTAGCCGCACTGCGGATGGCCGCGATGGCGGTCGCAACCGGCTGCGCCAGTCATGTGCTGGTCCCGGCGGGATGGAACGGATACTCCGGCGCACGTACCCGCGAGATCGCAGCCACCGATGTCGAGTCGATCCCGGGAGCAAAGGTTGCGCGCGATTACTACCTGCCCTTCGGCCTGACCGCGCCGCCGCAGTGGTATGCAGTCATGGCGCAGCGTCACATGCACGAGTACGGCACCCGCGAGGAGCAGCTCGGCGCCGTGGCGCTCGCCATGCGCAAGCATGCCCAGCTGAACCCCGCGGCACTGATGCATGGCAAGCCGATGACGATGAGCGATTACCTCGCTTCGCCGATGATCTGCGCGCCGTACCGATTGCTCGACTGCTGCCTCGAGACGGACGGTGCGGCCGCCTTCATCGTCACGTCGAAGGAGCGGGCGAGGGACCTGCGTCAGAAGCCCGTGACCATCATGGGCGCGGCCTCGGGCCAGCCGTACCCTGCCGACGACATCGTGAACCGCCGGGAGTTCCATCGCATCGGCCTCACTGCCGCTGCACCCGAGGCCTTCGCCGTGGCGGGCGTGACGCCGGCTGATGCGGACTTCGCGCAGATCTACGACTGCTTCACCTTCGAGGTGATCCAGCAACTGGAGGAGGCCGGCTTCTGCGGGCGCGGCGAGGGGGGTGCCTTCGTCGAGAACGGCGGCATCGAACTGGGTGGGCGGCTGCCGGTCAACACGCACGGTGGACTGCTCTCGCAGGCCCACCTGCTCGGCGTCGGGCACGTGACCGAGGCCGTGCGTCAGCTGCGTGGCGAAGCGGGTGACCGCCAGGTGAAGGACGCCGAGATCGGCGTCGTCACGGGCTGGGGCGACTTCGGCGACGGCAGCATCGCGATACTGCGCCGCGGGAATTGAGCGAGGTCACATGGGGATCATCGAAAGCAACCTGGTGAGGCCACTGCCGGCGATGGAGGGCCTCGCCAGGCAGTTCTACGACTGGTGCGGCCAGGGCGAACTGCGCTTCCAGCGCTGCAGGCGCTGCAGGACGTTCCGGCACATTCCGCGCGAGTTGTGTGCCGAGTGCGGGTCGTTCGAATGGGAGTGGGCGCGTTCGAGCGGCAAGGGCACCGTGTTCTCCTACACGATCGTCGCCCGCGCGCTGCACCCGGCCTTCCTGAAGGCGACGCCCTACGCAGCGGTCATCGTCGAACTGGAAGAGGGCGTGCGCATCCTGAGCAACGTGGTCGACTGCCCGCCCGGGGAACTGCGAGTGGGGATGCCCGTGCGGGTCGCTTTCGAGAAGCAGGGCGATTCAGTCACGCTGCCGGTGTTCCAGTCCGTGAGCCGTTGAGACGGAGCCTGCGCCCGGCGACGTCGCATCGCTCGATCGATCGTGCGTGCTGCCCGGATGTCCGGACCGTTCTTCGCAGGAGAGACCATGGGCCTGAGAGGCGAGGCCGCGATCGTCGGCTACGTGGAACTGAAGCCGGAGAAGAAACCCGCCGGGCAGGCCCTGTCCAGCCTCGAGCAATGGGCGGACCTCGCGCGGCGCGCGCTCGCGGACGCCGGCATCGCCAAGCGCGACGTCGACGGCATCGTCACCTCGTCCATCGCGGAGTCCGCGATGTTCGCCCCGGCGACGCTCGCCGAGTACCTGGGCCTCGAGCTCAACTTCGCCGAGTGCATCGATCTCGGTGGAGCGAGTGCCGCGGGCGCGGTGTGGCGAGCCGCGGCGGCCATCGAACTCGGTGCGGCCGAGGTCGTGGTGTGTGCCTTCCCCGGCGGACCTCTGCCCATGCCGCCTGAGCCGAAACCCCATCCCTTTCCCTTCGGCGCCTCGAGCGGCGACTATGGCTCGCCCCAGGCGGAGTTCGACATTCCATACGGGAATCTGGCGCAGAACTGCGGCTATGCGCAGATCGCGAACCGCTACGCCGCACGCTACGGCTACGATCCGCGCGCGCTCGCCAAGATCGCCGTCGATCAGCGCGCGAGTGCCTGCTTGAATCCCGATGCACTTTTCTACGGCAAGCCCATCACCATCGAGGACGTGCTCTCGAGCCCGATGATCTCCGACCCGATTCACCTGCTGGAGATCGTCATGCCGGTCGCCGGCGGCGCGGCGGTGGTCGTGGCCAGCAGGGAACGTGCAGAACGGCTGAAGAACCGCCCGGTGTGGGTCAAGGGCTTCGGCGAGCGACTGGCCTTCAAGACCCCGACCTACGCCGCCGATCTGCTGAGCACGCCGATCGCCGAGGCCGCGCGGCGTGCCTTCGCGATGGCTGGCGTCCGGCATGCCGATCTCGACATGGTGTCGATCTACGACTGCTACACGATCACGGTGCTCATGACGCTCGAGGATGCCGGCTTCTGCGGCAAGGGCGAGGGCGCGCGATTCGTGCTCGGGCACGACCTCAGTTGCAAGGGCGACTTCCCGTGCAACACCTGGGGCGGACAACTGTCCTTTGGGCAAACCGGCATGGCGGGCGGCATGCACCACGTGATCGATGCGACGCGCCAGATCATGGGTCGCGCGGCCGCCAGTCAGGTGGGCGACTACAACACGGCCCTCGTGACCGGCAACGGCGGAATCATGAGCGAGCATGCGGTGCTCAT
>JAGOXN010000180.1 GCA_018059685.1 Steroidobacteraceae bacterium
TCGGCGATCGCTGGAGCGGCGGCTCTCAATTGCTGTGGACCGGCGGCTCGCCAGGCGCGGTGCTCGATCTCACGTTCGATATCGCTGAGCCGGCGGTCTACGCGGTTGAGCTCTACTTCACGCGTGCACCCGACTATGCCCAGGTCGCATTCTCCATCGACGGCCAGGCCTCCAAGTCGCTGCTCGATCTTTATGGCCCGCAGGTTGCGCCACCCGTGCCTTATCAGGCCGGCACATTCGCGCTGGCAGCCGGCCGCCACAGCCTCGGCTTGAAGATCGACGGCAGGCACCCACAATCGAGCGGATTCCTCGTTGGTCTCGACCGGATCAGACTCTATCCCACCGGCGCCATGACCGCGGATGCGCGCGCCTCCGTGAACGGCAACATTCGCGCGGTTGAGACGGCCCCGACCAGCACGGCTCGCGCAGGCACACCGGCACGCAGCGTTCAGCCGGGCGACCGGGGAGCGTCAGCCGCCGCAGGCGAGGGTGACTCCTGCGCGTCCTCGTGCCTGGGCAGCGTCTCGACCGTCCACCGGCAGGGCGCTTCGGGTCAGTGCCTCGCCTGGTTCCGCGTGCCCTGCGATCCCTACGGCTGCGACGATACGAGTGGCATGTGCCGCCAGTCCTGCGCGGACGATACCCAGTGCGGACAGGGTGCAAAATGCAATACCAGCACCGGCATGTGCACCGCCGCACCGCCCGCTTGCATCGATGCCTCCACCGTTCGACTGGCGAATGGCCAGACCGAGAGCTGCAGTCCGTACGAATGTCGTGCGGGCTCGTGCCGGGAGACCTGCGAGACCTCCAACGACTGTGCGAGCGGCTTCGGCTGCAATAGCTACGGGCGTTGCGTCAAGGTCCTGAAGTAGCGCCGCGCCAGCTCTCATGGAGCGGGCGGAGCCGGCGGTCAGGGCTCCGATGGATTCGGTTCACCGCGCATTGCTCATGGGCTGCGCATGCGTACGCGACCCTACGGGGTCGCCGGTGCACTGAGCGGCACGAGGACGATGCGGTCGATGCCCGCGAGATATCCTCTGGACTCTCTGTGCCGACCGATGACGGTGACATCCAGCAGCAGACGACCGTCGCGCGACAACGCCTCGCCTACCTGAAGTTTCGCAGCGCGTTCGACTCCAGGCGCATACCCGTCGAATTCGATCGGCTTCTCCCCTGCCTCGAGATTGATGCGCAGCCGGCCGTAGTCCGGGGCGCGGGTCAGATAGAGGTCGACCCGGTACTTCGCAGGGACCAGGGTCGGCAGCTCCAGCACGAAGCGCGATCCTCTGCCACGGGCTGCGAAGAACAATTGTGCGTTGCCGCTCCACTCGGATCCGAAGGCGCGCATGTCCTGTGCAATTGCATGCCCGCCGCGTGCGTGCGCGAGCCGCGAGTCGGCGAAGGACTCGCCTTCGTACGAGACGGCTGCCTGCTCACCGGTTCGCACCGGCCCCTCGAAAAGGTGAGCCGGCATCGACTCCGCAGGTGATGACTGCGCGCACGCGACCACGGCACATGCGAGCCCCAGTGTGGTGATGCAGATACCCGCCAGGCACGAGACGCGGCCGTGGCTGACTCGCCGTGGCGGATGCCGGATCGTCTCTGTGAGCCTGCGCATCAAGTCGTGCGCGGGCCAGTCTGCGAGACTCGTGGTGACGCCAACGAGTTCGTCATCGGGCTGCCACCTGCGAGCCTCGACAACCGTCGCCTCCGGTATCACGCACTTCTCCTCCCGTTCTCGGACACGCCTGACTACTTGCAGGTGACCTGCAGGTTCATGGGGTACGTGACGCCTACCGAGACCTTGGCACTGCGCCACATCTCCCGGATGCCGGTCACACGGAACTTCGGCAGGTACTGCGGCAACGTCGGCTTCCAGCAGATGATCGCTGCGCTCACCTTGTAACCGCCGTCCGCCGAGACCGGAGCGAAGTTGTTCACCGTCGAAACCTCGTACCACTCGCCATCCTCGCTGAGCACGATGCCGCCCTCGCCGAGGATCTGCGTGCGGTGGTGGACCTTCTCGCCCTTGGGGATATCGCCCCAGATCGTGTAGTTGACGAGCCGTGGCACGCGGCTGGCCTTCGGATCCTTGCCCCAGGTGAGAGTCACGTTGCCGGAGGTGAGATCGGGTATCGAAGCGAAGCGCATGTCGTAGCGCTCGCCCGGATGCCCGCTGTACTTGCAGATGAAGACATAGGTGCGCGGCAGCGGCACGATCTTCGTCAGCAGCTCCTTGTCGGCCGCATCGGTGATGGTGACCTTCACCCGGTTCACGTACAGCACGGGCGAATTGGCGGTCGGACAGGTCAGGGTCATCCGCGCGACGACTTCGCCCTTGCTGCCCTTAAGCGGCACCGACTCCCAGTAGTTGCGCCCCGAGACCTTGCCGCCTGCATCGAGCAGCGCGGGATAGAGGCTGCCTCCGGGCGCCTTGTCGAAATCGTAGCGGAAGCGCACCTCGAGATGATTCTGCTGGCGGGCACTCTTGCTGAATGCGGGCGCCTTGGCATCGGGGCCCATGATTGCCGTCGTGAGCTCAGGCGCCGCGCTGAGTGCGACGAGCTTGCCCGTGAGCGACTGACGCACGTCCCGCTCCTCACGCGTACGCGAGATTGTCGCGACGCGCGATTGCTGCTTCATGTGGCGCACGACCACGTAGTAGCGGTCCGGCGGTCCCTTGAGCTTGTAATCGTCGAGTTTGATCGCGAAGGCTCCCCAGCCATCCGCAGCCTTCGGCATCTCGAGCAGTCCCTCGTCGATCTTGCCCGCGTTCTCGAAAGTGCCGCTCGCCGGTCCCGTACGGAATTCCCAGTGTGCCGCTTCCCCCTCGGGCTTCTGCGGCTTCCAGCGGAACTCGAGCGTCGAGGAGCCGAGCTGATCGAGATACGTCTCGCCCGCCCACGTGCCCTTCTGGGTCTTCGCATTCCAGTCCCACACTTCGAGCGAGGGAGCC
Source organism: Steroidobacteraceae bacterium (assembly GCA_018059685.1). Taxonomy (GTDB): domain Bacteria; phylum Pseudomonadota; class Gammaproteobacteria; order Steroidobacterales; family Steroidobacteraceae; genus RPQJ01. The sequence goes on from JAGOXN010000180.1 coordinate 2,957, forward strand.
ACGACCTCGATGCGCGCCGGCGGGCCCGGCTGCGCGTCGAACTCGACCCACTCGCCCCACGATCCGGGCGGCTGCGAGTGCCGCGCGCGCACCTGCCAGCGGGTCGCCGTCCGCGAGTACTGCGCGAGCATCTCGGGCGTGATTGCGAGCGTCGCCTCGTTGCCGCCCGGAAACGCGCTCGTCAGCAACCCCGGGTATTTCCAGTTGCCATCCTTCGGATCGAGATAGGCGACCTCGACGTTGTATTGCGTGACCGCTACCTCGCGCGGAACCGAAATCCTCAGGCTCCAGCCGCTGCTCGCCGGAGCGACCGCGAGCTCGGGCTGGGCGACCAGGCCAGGAAGGGCGGCATCGGCCGAGGTCATCGCTGCCATCATCAGCAGCACGAAGCTTCGCAACAGGATGGTCATGACTTCCCGTGAGAGTTCGGCATTCTTCCCGAGACTGGCTGTTCTCTCGAACAGCATAGCGCCCGGATCGATGCCTCGGCTACCGAGTCCCTCCGCGGCCGATACCGGCTTCTGCCTCGATTTCCGCTCGCTCCACGGAAATCTGCTGCCCGGCGGGCCGCGCAGCATCACTGACTCGAGGCGCAGCGTGATGCCGTGATCGTTGACCAGCGTCGCGTCGCAGTGCAGGTGGGCGGTTGCGGGATTCAGCGGGTACTTCTCCCAGGCCGATGAGCTGACGGATGACTGAGGCCCGTCGATGGTCGCGGCGATGCGAGGACCCCAGCCGTCCTGAGAGATTTCCTTATCCGCAGCCGAGGAGCAGGTACCCGTGAGAGGGACATGGAGTCTCTGGCGACACTGCGTTGCACGTCTGGTTCGAAGGTCACATCCGCAGCGTTTCCGTGGGCGTCTGGCGGGCGTCAGCAGCCAGTAGGCATTGTTTACGATGTCAACTCGACCGGCGCCAGCGACCAGCAAGCGCTACACTGCGGCACGAGTGCGACGGAGCGTCCCCGGGCTACCGGTCACTTGCAGTCGTCGGGCGAGGTGTGTGTTGGTTGCGCCAGTGTGAGGAGATCGTCCATGCATCGCATTATCGCTTGCTGCCTCGTCCTCGCGGTCCTGTCGTTCGCCGGGCCCGGCTTCGCGCTCGAGTGCTCCAGCCCGACGCTGAAAGGCGCGTCGGGCGTAATCGGCAACAATCACAATTACAAGATCACCGGCGATTGCACGTATACCTGGAAAGAGACCGACACCAGCATCTTCAGCTCGACCACCACTACGGGTGCGCTGTCATTCAGCTACGTCGGCAGTGCCCGCTGGGACCGGCAGACCGGCGAGGCCGTCGAAAAACTGAAGTTCACAGGCGATGCGAGCGGCGAGCGTGCGGCCTCCACCACCTGCTCGCAGGATCCCTTCCTCAAGGACCCGCCCGGCGGCGCCGCCACGTGCGGGCCCGTCAAGGTGCAGATCGAAATCGAGTCCGGCAACATCTACCAGCTCTTGCTGAAGGGCGGCTTCTGGTCGTCGAAGAAGCTCTCTCTCGCCGAGGCGCAGGCACTCTCCGCGCTGCCGCCGCCGAGCCAGCCGCCGCCGCCGGAGAAGCCCAAGGCGCAACCCGTGGCGGGTGGTTCCATGCCTGCGGAAGCGCGGCCCGGCGGTATCGCCACGACAGTCGGTGCAGCGGGGCAGGGCACGGTCACGGCCGGCCCGCCACCGCAGGATGTTGCCGGGCGCGCCGCCGTGATCGAGCGCATGCAGCGTGGCGCAGACACGATGCAGCGCATGCCAGCCGAGTCGCAGCGTGCAACCGAGCCAGCGATCGGCAGCATGGCGCGCGAGAGCGGCGGCGCGACGCCCGGTGCGCAGCCGATGCAGATGGAGTTCGAGGGTGAGGCGTTCGTCAAGTCGGGCGCCTTTGAGCTCAACGGCGGTCAGGTGCGGGTGCAGGAGATGTCGGGATTCGGCAGCGGCTGGAGTGACAGTGCGCAGCTCTTCTGGAGCGACGGCGCCCCCGGTGCGGTACTCGACCTGCTCGTCGACGTACCGGCCGATTCGAAGTACGCAGTGGAGATCTACATGACGCGCGCACCCGATTTCGGAATGCTCAGCTTCGAGATCGACGGGACGGCGAGCGTCGTTCCCTTCGACGGCATGGCGCCGCAGGTGACGACAAGCGGGCCGATCCAGCTCGGGATTTTCCCGCTCAAGGCCGGACAGCGACGGGTGGCGATGATGATCACCGGCAAGTACCCGCGATCGACCAACTACTACGTCGGCATCGACAAGCTGCGCCTCTACCCCGCGGGGCCGATCGGCTGATCGGGGTCGCGCAGCCGTGAGCGTACCTGCCGGATCGCAACAGCCCGGAAGCGCGAGTGCTGGGTGCTGCGGCGGATAAGAGCGGATAGATATCAACCCAACAGTTCAACGCAGTCCACTGCGTTGAACGGGCCTTCGGTCGACTGGACCTGCCCGGTCGCCCCAGCCGCTGGCAGCCTCCCGGTTACCGGACGGCCGCCGACACCCTGCACGCACGCCCCAGGTCCGCCCGTCCCCGTCCCTGATTGCTGCTGACCGGAATCCAGGCGCACACCGACCCCGCCCGCCACATCGTCCATCAGCAGTGAACGTGTGCGGTCAGTTCGACGATCCCTTCGTCACGCTGTCCTCGGACCCGCCGATGTCGAACGACGACGCCCTGTCCTGCCTGCTCACCGGCCGCCCGAGCGAGACGATCAAGCTGCGCCATACGCTCAACTCGCGCGGGTCGCTCGACGCCGAGGCCGGCCTCGAGCAGAGCGCGGACGTCGAGTACCGCATCGAGCGCTGATCAGTCGAAGTCGGTGGCCAGCGACCGCTCGCGCCAGTGCTCGGCCATGCGCAGGACCTGGCGCGGCGTGCTGCGGCCGACCGAC
>JAGOXN010000026.1 GCA_018059685.1 Steroidobacteraceae bacterium
GCTGCCGAGCCGGTCGAGTTCCTCCTCGACGTCCATCTTGCAGGCGAGCAGCACGATCTCCTGCTCGAGGCGCTCGGTGTCCACCTGCGTGCCGAGCTGTGCGACCCGCTCGGCGATCCGCGCGCGGATCCGGGCTGTCACCTCGGGCAGGCGCGCGCGGACGGTGGCGACGAGTTCCCGCAAGGCCTCGCAGCGCTGGACGATCATCTCACGGATGCGCGCACCTTCGCGGGCCCGCGCGTCGTTCAGGTCGGACGCCGTCTCGCCGAGGAGGGCCAGCGCCTCGCCGGCGAGCGGCGCGAGGTCGCGTTCGGTCTCGCGCATCGCACCGGGCCAGCGCAGCACGTCGAGCGGACTCACCGGGCTGGCCTGGTCGCCGGCCAGACGGCCGACCTCGGCCGCGCGCTGCAGGAGCTGCTCGACCAGCGGCCGGTTGAGCTCCAGGCTCGTGGTCGAGGCTCCGGCGTTGCGCAGGTAGAGCCCCGCGTCCACCTTGCCACGCCGCAGGGCGGCGCCGAGCAGCTGCCGGGCCTCCCCCTCGATGCCGCGCAGCTCCTCGGGCAGGCGCACCGACAGCTCCAGGTAGCGGTGATTGACCGCGCGCAGCTCGCAGCTGAGCGTGCCCCAGGCGCCCTGGCGCTCGCGCCGGGCGAAGCCGGTCATGCTGCGGATCATCTTACGTGGAGATTGCGCGGGTGATATAAGACGCGGCGGAGTTTAGCCCAGAAAAGGCGTGCCGGAGCGACCCTTGCAGATCGAGCACGCGGACTTGAGCCTCCTCGGCCATCGCGAAGAGAACCAGGACCGTGTCGCCATCGCCATCGGCGAGGGCACGGTATTCCTTGCCGTCGTCGACGGCATGGGCGGCCACGCCGACGGTGCGCGCGCGGCCGAGGTTGCCATCCGCACCATGGTCGGGGAATTCTGGGAGGCGAGCCGGCCGCTGTTCGATCCCGAGGGTTTCCTGCACCTCACGATCGGCCGCGCCCACGAGGCGGTGGTGGCGCTCGGCCGCGGCCTGCCGCCCGAGATTCGCCCGCGTGCCACCTGCTGCGCATGCATCGTCCAGGGTTCGAGTACCTACTGGGCGCACGTCGGCGACAGCCGCATCTACCAGCTGCGCGGCGGTGCGATCGTCGACCGCACCCGCGACCACAGCCACGTGGAGGTGCTCCTGCGGTCCGGACGGATCACCGAGCGGGAGGCGCTCGGCCACCCGATGCGGAACTTCGTCGAATGCTGCATCGGTGGCGATCCTGCACTGCCCGAGATGTCGTTGAGTGGCCGGCACATCCTGCAGCCCGGCGATCTCGTGCTGCTCTGCACGGATGGCCTGTGGTCGAGCCTCACGGACGAGCAGGTCGCGAGCCTCGGGCAGCCGCCGGATCGCAGCCTGCGCGAGTCCCTGGACGAGCTCGGCGCGCGCGCCGTGCAGGCGGCCGCGCCGTTCGCCGACAACACCACGGCGGCCGCCCTGCGATGGCTCGGACCCTGAGTACCGTGAAGGGGCTGTCGTGAGACCAAGCGGCCGCGCGCCGGACGAGATGCGCACCGTCCGCATCACGCGCGGATTCACGCGCCACGCCGAGGGCTCGGTGCTGGTCGAGTTCGGCGAAACCCGCGTGCTCACCACGGCCAGCGTCGAGGACGGCGTGCCGTCGTTCCTGCGCGGCAAGGGCGAGGGTTGGGTCACGGCCGAGTACGGCATGCTGCCGCGAGCGACGCACACCCGCTCGGCACGCGAGGCGGCACGTGGCAAGCAGAGCGGACGCACGCTCGAGATCCAGCGGCTCATCGGCCGTTCGCTGCGCGCCGTGATGGACCTTCGGGCCCTCGGCGAGCGCACCGTGACGCTCGACTGCGACGTGCTGCAGGCCGACGGCGGCACGCGCACGGCGTCGATCACCGGCGCCTATGTGGCCCTGGCCGACGCCATGGACGCGCTGGTGCGGCGTCGCGGCATCGCATCGAGCCCGTTGCATGGCCAGGTCGCGGCCGTCTCGGTCGGCATCTGCGCCGGCATGCCCGTCGTCGACCTCGACTATGCCGAGGACTCCGACGCCGAGACCGACATGAACGTCGTCATGAACAACGGCGGCGGATTCATCGAGGTGCAGGGCACCGCCGAAGGGCACGCGTTCCGCCGGCACGAGCTCGACGCACTGCTCGATCTCGCCGCCGGCGCCTGCCAGCGCCTGTTCGCGGCGCAGCTCGAAGCCCTGCATGCGCCGCTCGACGGCGCGTCCGGGAGGTCGCGGCGGTGAGCGGCGCGGGGCCCGCGCTGCCTGCGCGGGTGGTGCTGGCTACTGGCAACCCGGGCAAGCTGCGCGAAATGCGCGCCATCCTCGCACCGCTGCGGTTCGAAGTCGTGCCGCTCACGGACTTCACGCGGGCAGCGGCGGACGAGACGGGTTCCACTTTCGTCGAGAACGCGCTGCTCAAGGCCCGCTTCGCGGCGCGGGTCACGGGACTACCGGCGATCGCGGACGATTCAGGTCTCGAGGTCGACGCCCTGGACGGGGCACCGGGCGTGCGCTCGGCGCGTTATGCCGGCGTCGGGGCGAGCGATGCGGACAACAATGGCCGCCTGCTCGCCGCACTGGACGGAGTCCCGGAAGGGCAACGCGGCGCGCACTATCGTTGCGCCATGGCGTACCTGCGTACGGCCGACGACCCGGCACCGCTCGTCTGCGAGGCGAGCTGGCAGGGAAGTATTGGGATTGCGCCTGCGGGGGCCGGTGGCTTCGGCTACGACCCGCTGTTCCGGGTTGCAGGACGTGCGCAGACCGCGGCCGAGATGGATGCTGCCGAGAAGAACCGCGTGAGTCATCGCGGCCAGGCGCTGCGCGCGCTCGTCGCGGCACTGCACGCCGGCGCCGGACGCTGAGCGTGCGAGCGCCGCTGCCGCTCGCGCTCTACGTGCACCTTCCGTGGTGCGTGCGCAAGTGCCCGTACTGCGACTTCAACTCGCACCCGCTGCCGACGGGAGGCATCCCCCGCGCGTATCTGGCCGCGCTGCTCGACGATCTCGATTTCGCGGCGCGCGGCCTCGAGGGCCGCGAGCTCGCGACCATCTTCTTCGGCGGTGGTACGCCAAGCCTGTTCGATGCGACCGCGATCGGCGACACGGTGGCGCGCGCGTGCCGCGTGTTCAGCGCCGCGCCGGACCTCGAGGTGACGCTCGAGGCGAATCCGGGCACGATCGAACACGGCCGGTTTGCCGCGTTCCGCGACGCGGGCGTCACGCGCGTCTCGCTCGGCGCGCAGAGTTTCCACGACACACAACTCGCGGCGCTCGGGCGGATCCACTCGCCCGAGGAGACCTTCGCTGCCGTGCGGGAACTCGCCGGGGCCGGAATCGGGAACTTCAACCTCGACCTGATGTACGCCCTGCCGGGCCAGACCCTGGCGCAGGCCATGCGCGACGTGGAGCTCGCGATTGCGCTCAGGCCCGCCCACGTCTCGCACTACCAGCTCACGCTCGAGCCAGGCACGGCCTTTGCCAGGCGTCCGCCCGAGCTGCCCGACGACGACACGGCGTACGAGATGCAGGAGGCTTGCCAGGGACTGCTCGCGGCAGCCGGCTACCCGCAGTACGAGGTGTCCGCGTACGCGCCCAGCGCACGACGCTGCAGGCACAACCTGAACTACTGGAGCTTTGGCGACTATGTCGGCATCGGTGCCGGCGCCCACGGCAAGGTGACCGATGCGACGACAGGCGCCGTGCTGCGCACCGCGCGCGTGCGCAATCCCGGGCGCTATATGACGGCTCGGTCGCCCGGAGGGCGCCTGGAAGAGGCCCGCACGTTGCTCCCTGATGACGTGGCTTTCGAGTTCTGCCTCAATGCGCTGCGCCTGGTCGAAGGGTTTGACCTGCGCACTTTCGAGGCTCGCACGGGGTTGCCACGTTCCGCAATCGCGAATCCGCTCGGGCATGCGCGCGCGAGAGGGCTCATGGAGTGCCTGCCGGGCGAGCGCTGGATCCCGACACCGCAGGGCCGCCGGTTCCTGAACGATCTGCAGGCACTGTTCCTGCCCGAGGTCGCTCGAGAAAAAGTCGTTGAAGGTCTTGCCTCGGGCGATGGGATCGGTTAGGCCCGAACCGACTTATTCACACCCCATCTGCCGTGACCGGATTTCGGGACTTTACAGTTTCTAGTCCAAGTGACATCTGAGGCAGTAGCACTAAGTGCTTGTTTGTACATGGATATCTTCCATGGTCAAAATTTGAGCAGTGCAACAATCCTCGTATGGGGCAAGGAGATGGACCGCCGTGCCGCCGCATCGTCCACATATTTATCCACAGTTTTTGTGGATAACCGGCAGCGAAGCGCGGCCTGTGCCTTGTCACCTCCCCGCGCCGCTCCTATACTTCGCGCCCTTTTCGATAGTCTGCCCAAAGGGCCGCGGTCATGAAGAGCGGAATCCACCCGGAATACAAGGCGATCAAGGTTACCTGCAGCTGCGGGAACACCTTCGAGACGCGCTCCACCTTGGGCGAGGATCTGCAGATCGAGGTCTGCTCGAACTGCCACCCGTTCTATACCGGCAAGCAGAAGATCGTGGACACCGGCGGGCGCGTCGATCGCTTCCGCAAGAAGTACGCGCGCGGCTGATCCGCTGCGCCGAAGTATGTGACCGGACGGGGCGCTTCGGGCGCCCCGTTTCGCCTCCGGCGTCCGCGCAGGCTCCGAGGAACTTTCTGGCCGGTCCGCCTGCCTCTAGACTGCGGTGATCCCCTCCCGAGGCCCCGCCCGATGACAGCCCGAATCGCCCTGTTCGCCGCGATCGCGTCGCTCGGGGCGGTCTTGTCTGGATGCGCATCCAATCCCGCCACGGGCGGCACGGACGTGGTCCTGATGAGCGAGGCCAAAGAGATCGAGATCGGGCGGGAGATGCACCCGAAGGTCCTGCAGCAGTACGGCCGTTACGAGGACGAGGCCCTGCAGGCTTACGTGAACGACGTCGGCCAGCGTATCGCGGCCGTCAGCCACCGTCCCGAACTCCAGTACACCTTCACGGTTCTCGACGGCGAGGACGTGAACGCCTTCGCCCTGCCGGGCGGCTACATCTACGTCACCCGTGGCATCCTCGCCTACCTGAACTCCGAGGCCGAGCTGGTCGCCGTGCTCGGCCACGAGGTTGGCCACGTCACTGCGCGTCACGCGGTTCGTCAGCAGAGTGGTGCCGCCGCGACCGGCGTGGGCGCGACCCTCGTCGGCATCCTGACCGGCAGTGGCGACCTCGCCAATCTCGCGAACATGGCCGGCACGGCGCTGGTGCGGGGTTACGGTCGCGACATGGAGCTCGAGGCCGACTCGATCGGTGCGCAGTATCTCGACCGGCTGAAATATGACCCGGAGGCGATGATCGACGTGGTGCGCCTGCTCAAGAACCAGGAGTCGCTGGAAATCCAGATGGCGCGGCAGGAGGGCCGGGAACCAAAGGTGTATCACGGCGTGTTCGCCACGCACCCGGACAACGACACGCGGCTCAAGGAGGTGGTCGCCTCGGCCGCCAGGGTCGACACCAATGAACGGCGCCCGGACGGCCGCCAGGCCTACCTGCAGCACGTCGACGGCCTGCCATTCGGCCCGAGCGGCGCGCAGGGCGTCGTGCGCGGCAGCCGCTTCTACCACGGCGACCTCGGCATCACGGTCGCATTCCCGAGTGGCTGGACGATCCAGAACCAGCGGACCAAGGTCGTGGCACTTTCCCCGCAGAAGGACGCATTCCTCGAACTCACCGCAATGGGCATGCCGCAGGGCCAGGGTCCGAAGGAATTCCTCGGCCGCAACCTCTCCGGCACGCCCGTCACGGCGGCCGAACCCCTGCAGGTGAACGGCCTGCAGGGCTACACGGCCCTCGCGCGCGATGTGCCGCTGCCCTGGAATAATCACGGGCCCGCCCGGTACGCGGTGGTCTACTTCAATAACCTGGCCTACGTGTTCCGCGGCGGAAGTCGCCTGAGCTCGGCGATGCCGGCCAGCGACCCGGTCGTGCTCTCGAGCATCAAGACCTTCCGCCGCATGAAGGACGATGAATTTGCCGCGGCGGACCCCGACCGGCTGCGGCTGGTGCAGGCGTCCGCGGAGACCCGCATCGAGGACCTGGCGCGCACCTCTCCGATCAGGAAGTACCCGGCCGAGCGCCTGAGGCTCCTGAACGACCTGTACCCGGACAGGCAACCGGTCCCTGGGCAGCAGATCAAAGTGGTGAATTAGCCGGAGCTTGATTGGCCTGCCCGGTCGTGCAAGGCTCACCCGCTGCCCGCGATTCGCGGGGGCCGGTCCGAACAAGGTGGCGCAAGACGATGAGCGGGAAAAAATACGAACTGTTGAGCCTGGAAACGGGCAAGAAGTCGGTCCTCGAAGCACGCAGCGGCACCGTCGGGCCCGACTGCCTGAACATCGCGAGCCTCGGCAAGGATCACGGGATCTTCACCTTCGATCCCGGGTTCATGGCGACCGCGGCCTGCGAGAGCGCGATCACCTACATCGACGGCGACAACGGCATCCTCCTGTACCGGGGCTATCCGATCGAGCAGCTCGCGACGAAATCGAGCTTCATCGAGGTCGCCTACCTGCTGATCCACGGCGAGCTCCCGACTGCGCAGCAGCTCGAGGATTTCGACCGCTCGATCCGCTTCCACACGATGATCAACGAGACGTTGCTGCGGTTCTTCAACGGCTTTCACTACAACGCGCACCCCATGGCGATGGTGTCGGCCGTCGTGTCGTCGATGGCGGCCTTCTACCACGACTCGCTCGACATCCATAACCCGCGCCACCGGGAGATCTTCGCGCATCGCATCCTGGCCAAGATCCCGACGATCTCCGCCGCCGCGTACAAGCACATGCTCGGGCAGCCGTTCGTCTATCCGCGCAACGAACTGGACTACTGCGCAAACATGCTGCGCATGTTCTTCGCGGTGCCGGCGGAAGACTACGTGGTCGACCCGGTGACGGCCCAGGCGCTCGACCTGCTGCTGATCCTGCACGCCGACCACGAGCAGAACGCGAGCACCTCGACCGTGCGACTCGCCGGCAGCACGGGCACGAACCCGTACGCGGCGATCTCGGCGGGCGTGTCGGCGTTGTGGGGCCCGGCGCACGGTGGCGCGAACGAGGCCGTGCTCGTGATGCTCGAGGACATCGGCACCGTCGAGAACATCTCCAAGTTCCTCGACCGGGTGAAGGACAAGGACGGCCACACGCGGCTCATGGGCTTCGGCCATCGCGTCTACAAGAACTTCGACCCGCGCGCCCGGATCATCCGCGAGATGTGCCACAAGGTGCTCGCGCGCCTCGGGCAGACGGACAATCCGCTCTTCGAGCTGGCGCTGCGCCTCGAGGAGATCGCGCTCAAGGACGAGTACTTCATCGCACGCAAGCTCTACCCGAACGTCGACTTCTACTCCGGCGTCATCTACAGCGCGCTCGGCATCCCGCGCTCGATGTTCACGGTGATGTTCGCGATCGCGCGCACGGCAGGCTGGGTCGCTCACTGGCAGGAGATGATCGCGGATCCGGCGATGCGGATCGGCCGCCCGCGCCAGCTCTACACGGGGCCGAGGCAGCGCGACTTCGTCGAGATCGACAAGCGCGGCTGAAGCGCCGGAGGGGACATTCCGGTTTTCCGAAAGGCCGGAAAACCGGAATGTCCCCTGCAGCTCCTGCAGCTCGCTACAGCAGCATCTCGACCTCCGCGGCACTTGCTCGCCGCATCGGCCGGCCGTCGACCGGGCTCGAGGGTGCCTGACGGATACCGTCGAGGGGAAAGACGACCGCGTCCACCGCCTGTCGACCGGCGATGAAGCGCAGCGCGGGAAAGGCGTGCGTCCGGTCGCGCTCGAAGCGCAGGCGACGCTCCAGGACTTCGTGTGGCACGCCGCGCTCTTCGAGGCGCAGCGAAACGGCTTCGGGCGTTTCCGAGAACACGTGCAGGTTGATCTCCGAATGAGCCGAGGCGGTGCCGGCAAGAACCGGTCCCACGAGGCGCGGCTGGAAATCCGCGAGCAGGCGCATGGCCTCGAGCGCAGAGCGACGCAGCGCCACGAGCTCCGACTCGTGACGGTCGGCCGCGAACAGCCGCTGGTGCACCACGCGGGCCGCCTCGATTTCCGTGTTGCGCGGCAGGATCGACGCGTCGGTGACGCCGAGGCGGTCGGCGGCCTTGCGCTTCGCCATCAGGAAGTCGTCCACGCCCTGCTCGCGCATGATGCGGGCCGCCTCCTCTGCGACGGCCTGGCGCAGCAGTTCGGCCCTGGGATTGGGACGTCGGCCCATCGGCAGCCCCTTCAGAACAACGTTTCCTCGTCCGCCGCCGGCACGCTCTCCGCATCGACGGATTCGTCGAAACCGACCGCGCCCGGCTGCGGTGCAAACCGTTCGAGGAAGGCCTCGAAGACGGCGTCGCCACTGCCCGCGCTCGCCGGCTGGCCGGTTTCGCGCGACACCCACATGCGCACCACACCGGGCGGCTCGGGCAGCCGATGCTCGGGTCGGTCGTGCAAGGCCACCTGCATGAAGCGCACCCACATCGGCAGCGCGGTCCGGCCCCCTTCCTCGTCGTCGCCAAGCGAACGCTCCTGGTCGAACCCGATCCACGCGGCTGCGGCGAGGTCCGCGTTGAAGCCGACGAACCAGGTGTCCCGGCGATCGCTCGTGGTACCCGTCTTGCCCGCGAGATCCTTGCGTCCGAGCGCCTTGGCGCGCTGCGCCGTGCCGCGCTGGATCACTTCGGTCATCATGTCCGTCATCACGAAGGCATTGGCCGGAGAAATGGCCTGCGGCGCGCGTCGCTCCGGCGGTACCAGCACGGCCGGCGCCACGTCGCGGCCGGCAGCCGCGACCGTCGGCGGTGCGTCGACCCTCATGGAGTCGCCTACTCCGGTCGGGGTCTCGAACGCACACTCCGGGCAGGCGAGTCCGGGTTCCGCCACGAACAGTTCGCCGCCCCGGGCGTCCGACACGCGGGCGATGAGGTAAGGCGTCACCCGGAATCCACCGTTGGCGAACACCGCGAAGCCGCGGGCCATGTCGAGTGGCGTGGTTTGCCCGGTGCCCAGGGCGAGCGTCAGGTTCGGCGGCATCGCTTCCGGGCCGAAGCCGAACGCGCCGATGTGGGACACGGCCGGACCGATCCCGATGGCGCGCAACAGGCGGATCGAGACGAGATTGCGCGACCTGACCAGGCCTTCGCGCATCGGTGTCGGACCGTAGAAACGCTTGGTGATGTTCTGCGGGCGCCATTCCTCCGTGCCGTCCGCGCCACCGCCGGGCATGACGATCGGCGCGTCGTTGACGAGCGTCGCGGGCGTGAAGCCGCGCTCGAGCGCCGCCGAATACAGGAACGGCTTGAAGGCGGAGCCGGGTTGGCGCCGGGCCTGGGTCACCCTGTTGTACTTGCTCTGGCCGAAGTCGAAGCCGCCCACGAGGGCGGCGATCGCGCCATCCCGCGGATCGAGGGCCACGAACGCGCCGGACACGGCCGGCATCTGTGCCAACCGGTAGCCACCCTCTTCGAGTGGCTCGACATAGACGACCTGCCCGGGCGCGAGGACGTCCGATGCCTTCTTCGGCGTCGGCCCGAGCGCGCCATCGGGGAGGGCTGGCCGCGCCCAGGCGAGCTGATCCCAGCCGATCTCGATGGCGAGTGCACTGCGCCCGCGCAGGGTGGCACCGCGCTCGGCGACCGATTCGACGATGGCGGCCTCGAGGATTCCGCGATCCGGGTGACGACGCAACGCCGCGGCACTGGCGGTTGCATTGCTGGTCAGCGCAGGATCGAGCTGCTCGAGCGCACCGCGGTAGCCGTGGCGCCGATCGTACTCGAGGACCGTGCGCCACACGGCCTGATTGGCCGCAACCTGCAGCGCGCTGTCGACCGTGGTCGTCACGTGATGGCCACTGGTGAGCGCGGCTGCGCCATAGCGGTTCACCATCTCGATGCGCACCATCTCCGCCACATACGGCGCGTCGAGCTCGACGTCGACGCCGTGAACGCGCGTCGGCACGGGCAGGGCGGCTGCACCCACGCGCCCCGCCTCATCGATCTTCCGGGTCTCGACCATGCGTCGCAGCACGTAGTCGCGGCGCTCGCGGGCCCGCTCGCTGCTCGCGACGGGATTGTCGCGCGAGGGCGAGCGCGGCAATCCGGCGAGCAGCGCCGCCTCCGCGAGCCCGAGTTCACCTACGTCCTTGCCGAAATAGACCTGCGCGCCGGCGCCGACTCCGTAGGCCCGCTGACCGAGGAAGATGCGGTTCAGGTAGAGCGTCAGGATCTCCTGCTTGCTGAACTCGCGTTCGAGACGCAGCGCGACGAACACTTCCTTGAGCTTGCGACGCAGCGTGCGCTCGGAAGTGAGCACCGTATTGCGCGCGAGCTGCATCGTGATCGTGCCGCCGCCCTCGCGCACGCCGCCCGCCGTGAGGTTCGCGAGGAGGGCCCGCACCAGGCCCTGCCAGTCGACACCTGGGTGCTCGAAGAAGCGGTCGTCCTCCGCGGCGAGGAACGCGTCGACGACGACCGGAGGGATCGCTTCCCACGCGACCGGGATGCGCCGCTGCTCGCCGATCTGCGCGATCAGCCTGCCGTCGCGCGACAGGACCTGCAGTGGCAGCTGCAGGGGCACCGAGCGCAGCTCGGCAGCGTCGGGCAGCTCGGGCTCGAGGAACTGGAACGCGCCGGCGAATCCGAGTCCCACGCCGGCCAGCAGCGCGATTGCGATCGTGAGCAAGGTCACGACGGTATTTGCGACCGTTCGACTCATCGCGAAATCTGGGACCGGGTCCTTGTTGCTCGCGGGGGGCTTGTGCATAGTAGCCCGCGACGCATGGGCAAACTCATCGAAAGGTGGGGACGCAAAGCCACCGGTCTACGGGTTCGACCCAGGACAGCGGGGCTGCCGGTTCGCCAGACTGCTGCGCATCCGACCCCGGATGAGGAGCAGCGAGGAACCGTCAGGACACCGCACTTCCCGCCTGGTATGACCGTCCACCGCATGGCTGCGGTCGCCCGCGTCAGGGTGGCTCGATTCCTGCAGCGCCGGGGGGCGTGCGTCGCAAATGCGTCAATCTGATAGCCCACGCACAATTCTTTTTCGCCAAACCCTGATATATAGTGCGCCGGGGGCATGGAATCCACTCCACGATCGCAGCGCAACCTCCTGAACTAGAAGGACTCACGCGTGTTGTTCCAGCGTAGCTCTCGGCCGGTCATAGGGCTCGACATCACGACTTCGTCCATCAAGCTGCTCGAACTCACGAGGAGTGGCGATGGCTACCGCGTCGAATCGTATGCCGCGGAGCCCTCGCCCCCCAACGCGATCAACGAGAAGGCGATCGTCGACGCGCAGGCCGTGGGCGACGCCGTACGGCGCGCAGTGAAACGCTCCGGTGCGCGCAGCAACGAGGTTGCGGTCGCCATCAGCGGCGACGCCGCCATCACCAAGATCATCCAGATGCCGCGCAACCTGCGCGACGCCGAGCTCGAGTCGCAGGTCGAGATGCAGGCCGACCAGTACATCCCCTTCCCGATGGAAGAGGTGAGCTACGACTTCGAGGTCATCGGGCCGTCGGAGAAGGACCCCGAGATGCTCGACGTCCTGCTCGTCGCCACGCGCTCCGAGAACGTCGAGCAGCGCCAGGCGTCCGTGCAGGCCGCGGGGCTCGCCGCGCGCATCGTCGACGTCGAGGCCTTCGCACTCGAGAACGCCTGCCGGCTGCTCACGCACCAGATGCCGGACGGCGGCATGGACCGCAACATCGCCGTGATCGACTTTGGCGCGAGCAGCACCACGTTCTCCGTGCTGCGCGACCTCAAGGTCACCTACACGCGCGACTTCACCTTCGGCGGTCAGCAGCTGACCGAGGAGATCATGCGCACCTACGGCCTCAGCATGGAGGAGGCCGGCCGCGCCAAGAAGGAAGGCGGGCTGCCGGCGAACTACCAGTCCGAGGTGCTCGACCCGTTCATCGACGACATGTGCCAGCAGGTGAGCCGCTCCCTGCAGTTCTACCTCGCCTCGGGCAGCGGCCGCGAACAGCCGGAGCAGATCCTGGTGTGCGGCGGCTGCGCCAACATCCCGGGGGTGGCCGACGTGATCGCGAGCCGCGTCGGGATTCCCGCGGAACGCGGCGACCCGCTCGGCCAGATGAAGATCTCGACCCGCGCGCTCGCGCAGGGCGTGAAGAAGGACGCGACCGCGCTGCTCACTGCCTGCGGTCTGGCGCTGAGGAGCTTCGACTGACATGCCCAGAATAAACCTGCTGCCGTGGCGCGAGGCGGAGCGCAAGCGCAAGCGCCAGGAATTCTTCCTGTCGCTCGGAGCCGCGCTCGCGACGGCCGCGCTGGTGACGTTGCTCGGCCGCTGGCAGATCAGCGCGGCGATCGCCCACCAGAATGAGCGCAACCAGGTGATCAGCAGCGAGATCGCCGAGCTCGACAAGCAGATCCAGGAGATCCTCGGCCTCGAGAACCAGAAGCGCAGGCTGCTCGCGCGCATGGAGATCATCGAGACGCTGCAGCGCAGCCGGCCCGAGATCGTGCACGTCTTCGACGAGATCGTGCGCACGCTGCCCGAGGGTGTCTACCTCACCTACCTGAAGCAGAGCGGCCGGCGCATCGAGATGCGCGGCGTTGCGCAGTCGAGCACCCGCGTGTCCACCTTCATGCGGAACATCGACGGCTCCGAGTGGCTCGCCGAGCCCTCCCTGCAGATCGTCGAGACCAAGGGCAAGGACACCGACAAGGGCGCCGAGTTCACGCTGTTCGCGACCCAGCGCAGCCACGAGGCACCCGAGGACGGTGCCGCGGTCGAGAAGGTGGCGGCCAAATGAACAAGCTGAAGGAGCTCTTCGAGCAACTGCGCAACCTCGATCCGAACGATCCGGGCCGCTGGCCTTTCGGCGTGCGCATCGGCACGGCCGTGCTGCTGCTCGTGATCGCCGCCTCGCTTGGCTATTACTTCTTCGTGTGGAAGACGCAGCGACCGCTGCTGCTCGAGGCCCGCGCGAAGGAAGTCGAGCTCATGTCGACGCTCGAGAACAAGGCCCGCAAGGCCGCGAACCTGCAGGCCTACAAGGACCAGCTCGCGGAGATGGAGAAGTCGTTCGGCGCCATGCTGCGGCAGCTGCCCAACAAGACCGAGGTGCCGAACCTGCTGGTCGACATCTCGCAGACGGGCCTCGCGGCAGGACTCGACGAGAAGCTCTTCCAGCCGCAGCAGGAGGTCCGCAAGGACTTCTATGCCGAGCTGCCGATCAGCATCCGCCTCACCGGCGACTACCACGCGATGGGCAAGTTCGCGGGCGGCATTGCCGCGCTGCCGCGCATCGTCACGCTGCACGACATCGAGATCAGCCGCGCCGACCCGAAGAGCGACGGCGGTGAACTCGTCCTCAACGTGACCGCGAAGACCTACCGCTACCTCGACGAGGAGGAGCAGGCGGAATCCGGCGGAGCCGAAGGCAAGGACAAGGGCCAGGCCCGGTCCAGCCAGGCCGAAGGCGGCTGACAGCGGGCAATGACAGGGGCTTCGTCAACATGACTACTGCAAAGCGCATCGCCCTCGCCGCCGCGGTCCTCGCGACCGCCGCGGGCTGCTCCGGCGGGATGGACGAGCTGCACGCGAAGATCGACGAGATCAAGAGCCGTCCGGGCGGTCGCATCGAGCCGCTGCCCGAGGTGAAGGCCTACGAGACGTTCGCCTACCCGAGCGCCGGTGAGCGGTCCCCGTTCGTGCCGGGCGTCCCATCGACGGCGAGCGGCCCGAACGCGGTCCGCCCCGACGTCAGCCGGCCGCGCGAGTTCCTCGAGCAGTTCTCGCTCGACACGCTGCGCATGGTAGGTACGCTGAAACTGCACGGGCGCAACTACGGCCTCGTGCAGACCAACGACGGGCTGGTCCACCGCGTCCTGCCCGGCAACCACATGGGCCAGGCCGACGGACGGATCACCGCCGTCGACGACGGCCAGATCTCGCTCGTCGAGATCATTCCGGATGGCATGGGTGGCTTCATCGAGCGGCCCGCCGCGCTCGCGCTGAGCGACTGATCTGCAAGGAGACCCGAGCATGACCGCTGCATCGTTGCACACGATCAACCGCCGCGCGCCGCGGGCGCACCGCCGGTGCTGGCGAGGAGCGCTCGCCGCCCTGGCCGGTGCCGCTGCGTTCGTCACGCAGACTGCGCTGGCGCAGGTCGGCACGCGCCTCGAGAAGGTCGAGCTGCAGCCGCAGCCCGGCGAGGCGCTCGAGGTGCGCCTCGTGCTCGACGGGCCGGCGCCCCAGCCGGTCACCTTCAGCATCGACAACCCGGCGCGCATCGCCGTGGACCTGCCCGGCACGACGATCGCGCTCGACTCGCGTCGCATCGACGTGGGTTCCGGCGGCGTCGATACGATCGTCGCGGCGGAGGCGTCCGGTCGCACGCGTCTCGTCTTCAATCTCGACCGGATGCGCCCCTACCAGACGCAGGTGTCCGGCAACACGGTGGTCGTGTCGCTCGGCGGCTCGGCCGCTGCTGCGGCGGCAGTCGCTGCCGCACCGGTTGCGACGCCATCCACGGGCGCCGCCGTGCCCTCCGGCGGGGCCGCCATCGAGAAGGTCGACTTCCGGCGCGGCACGGACGGCGCGGGCCGCATCCTCGTCCGCAGCACGGACTCCAGGGTCCAGGCGAGCCTCAAGCAGGAAGGAGGCCGCATCGTCGTCGACTTCCCGGGCGCCAGCCTGCCCGACGAGCTCGCGCGCCGCTTCGACGTCGTGGATTTCGCCACGCCCGTGAGCACTTTCGACGTCACGCGCGGGCCCGCCGGCGCGCGCATCGTGGTCGCGGCGACCGGCGACGTCGAGCAGCTTGCCTACCAGACCGATCGCGACTACGTGCTCGAGATCCGCCCGCGCCCGAAGGCTGCGGCGGCCGAGGCGGCGAAGAAGGAATTCAAGGGCGAGCGGCTGACGCTCAACTTCCAGGACATCGAGACGCGCGCCGTGCTGCAGCTCCTTGCCGACACGAGTGGGCAGAACATCGTGGTGAGCGACACGGTGCAGGGCAACGTGACGCTGCGGCTGCAGAACGTGCCCTGGGATCAGGCGCTCGACATCGTCCTGCGCACCAAGGGGCTCGACAAGCGCCAGGACGGTAACGTGATGTACGTGGCGCCGGCGGAGGAACTCGCCGCACGCGAGAAGATGCTGCTCGAGTCGCAGAAGCAGATCACCGAGCTGTCGCCGGTGCGTACCGAGTACCTGCAGGTCAACTACGCCAAGGCATCCGACCTCGCGACGCTGATCAAGTCGCAGGGCAAGAGCTCGCTGCTCTCCGACCGCGGCAGCGTCGCGATCGACGAGCGCACCAACACGCTGCTGCTCCAGGACACGGCCGAGCGCCTCGCGGACATCCGCCGCCTGGTCTCGACGCTCGACATCCCGGTCAAGCAGGTGCTGATCGAGGCGCGCATCGTCATCGTGAACGACGACTTCAGCCGCGAGCTCGGCGTGCGCTTCGGCGGTGCCTTCGTCGGCAACTACGGCAGCAGCGACGGCCTGATGTGGATGGGCTCGCAGGGCCTCAACTCGGCCGACGGCAGCCGCGGCCCGATCATCAGCCCGAACAGCCCGGGCGGCGTGGGCATCGACGGCAACCAGGTTGCGACCTCGCCCGTGCCGGATCGCTATCTCGTGAACCTGCCGGTCGTGAACCCGGCCGGACGCCTGGCGTTGACGCTCCTCGACACCGACTACGTGGTCGACCTCGAGATCTCGGCCGCCCAGTCCGAGGGTCGCGGCGAGGTGATCTCGGCGCCGCGCGTGATCACGGCGAACGGCAAGGAAGCGGTGATCGAGCAGGGCCAGGAGATCCCCTACCAGGAGTCGGCCTCGAGCGGCGCGACCACCACCCAGTTCAAGAAGGCGGTGCTGTCGCTCAAGGTGACGCCGCAGATCACGCCGGACGACCGCATCATCCTCGACCTCACGGTCAGCAAGGACAACGTCGGCCAGCTCGTGCCGAGCGCGACGGGCGGCAACGTGCCGAGCATCGACACGCGCTCGATCACGACCCAGGTGCTGGTGAACGACGGGCAGACCGTCGTGCTCGGCGGCATCCTCGAGACCGAGCGGCGCGAGACGGAGAACAAGGTGCCCTACCTCGGCGACATCCCGGGGCTCGGCGTGCTGTTCCGCAGCCGCTCGCGGACCGACAACAAGGACGAGCTGCTGATCTTCGTCACGCCGAAGATCCTGCGCGAGGGCGCCGACATCTACTGACGCCCGTCCCGGTCCGGGTGACAATACGCGGCCGCAGCGATCCTGCGGCCGCGTTTCATTCCGGGCCATGCTGAACGCCGAGAACATCTTCCTGGTCGGACCCATGGGGTCGGGCAAGAGCGCCGTGGGTCGCCAGCTCGCGGCGCGGCTCGGTCTCGAGTTCGCCGATACCGACGCCGAGATCGTGTCGGGCACGGGCGTCGACATCCCGTACATCTTCGAGAAGGAAGGCGAGGCCGGATTCCGCGAGCGGGAGGTCGACGTCGTCGACCAGCTCACGACCCGGTCCGGGATCGTGGTCGCGACGGGCGGCGGGGCCGTGCTCGATCCGCGCAACCGCGAGCGGCTGCGGAGCCGCGGGTGCGTCGTGTATCTTCGGACATCCGTGAACCAGCAACTCGCCCGCACCCGGCGCAGCACGCACCGGCCACTGCTCGACAACCCCGACCCGCGGGGGACGCTCGAGCGGCTCCTCGCCCAGCGCTCACCGCTCTACGAGGAAACCGCCGATCTCGCCGTGGACACCGACGGACGCAAGGTTGCCACGGTCGTCGACGAAATCATCCGTCGGCTCGAGGCGGCCAGAGGTACCTGATGCAGCGGCTCGTCATCGATCTGGGCAGCCGCAGCTATCCGATCCTGATCGGCGCCGACCTGCTCGACGATCCGGACCTGATCGCCCGGTGCGTGCCGGCGCGCGACGTGCTCGTCGTGACCAACGAGACGGTGGGGCTGCTGTACCTCGACCGGCTGGTGCGCGGGCTCGGCGGCAAGCGGGTCGCGTCGCTCGCGCTGCCCGACGGCGAGCAGCACAAGACGCTCGAGGTCCTGGCGCGCATCTTCGACGCACTGGTGGACGGCCGCCTGAACCGCGATGCCTGCGTGGTGGCCCTCGGTGGCGGCGTCGTGGGCGACATGGCGGGCTTCGCCGCCGCCTGTTACCAGCGCGGCGTCGACTGCGTGCAGGTCCCGACGACCCTCCTCGCGCAGGTGGATTCCTCGGTCGGCGGCAAGACGGGCGTGAACCATCCGGGTGGCAAGAACCTCATCGGCGCATTCCACCAGCCGCGCGCCGTCCTCTCGGACACTTCGACGCTCGCGACGCTGCCGGCGCGCGAGCTGCGCGCGGGCCTGGCCGAGGTCATCAAATACGGCCTGGTCGCCGATGCCCAGTTCCTCGACTGGATCGACGCCCACCTCGACGCGATACTGGCGCTGGATCCTGCGGCGCTCGCCCACGCGATCCGGCGTTCCTGCGAGATCAAGGCAGAGATCGTCGCCGAGGACGAGCGCGAGCACGGCCGGCGCGCGCTGCTCAACCTCGGCCACACTTTCGGCCACGCGATCGAGACCGCGACCGGATACGGTGACTGGCTGCACGGCGAGGCGGTCGGCGTCGGCATGCTGCTCGCGGCAGACCTGTCGCGGCGGCTCGGCTGGATCGACGGCGCCGCGGTCGAGCGACTGCGCGGGTTGCTGCGCCGGGCCGGACTCCCGGACGCGCCGCCGCGCATCGGCGCAGCCAGGGCGCTCGAACTCATGGGTCTCGACAAGAAGGTGCAGGGCGGGCTGATCCGCCTCGTGCTGCTTGCGCGGACCGGTGCCGGGGTCGTGAGCGGCGACTATCCGGGCGAGGTACTCGACGCGACGCTGCGCGAGCACTTCGGGACGACTGCATGAGTGGCGCGGCGTCCGTGCTCGCGCCCTACGCTCAGCACGAGACGGGCTCGCGCGGCCGGAGGCATGCGGAACCGGCCCCTCGGCACCGCACCGAGTACCAGCGCGACCGCGACCGCATCGTCCATTC
>JAGOXN010000181.1 GCA_018059685.1 Steroidobacteraceae bacterium
CGGCTCGCAGCGGACGAGATCGGTGCCGCGTGCCGCGAAGCCGTGGCCGCGCGCGGCCGGGCCCTGCTGGCCGTGAGCGGCGGTGAGACACCGTGGCTCATGCTCCGTGAGCTCCGTACGTTCGCCCTGCCGTGGTCGAATGTCTTCGTTGCACAGGTCGACGAGCGCGTCGCTCCGGACGGCGATCCCCGCCGCAACCTCACGCGCCTCGAGCAGATTCTCGTGCGGGAAGGACCGCTCGCCGCAACGCAGTTGCTGCGCATGCCCGTCCTGGCGCAGGACCTCGACGAGGGCGCGGCGGCGTACCAGCAGCTGCTCGAGTCGGTCGGAGGGACGCCGCTGGTCCTCGACCTCGTGCACCTGGGTCTCGGTACGGATGGACACACGGCATCGCTGGTACCGGGCGATCCGGTACTCGACGTCGGCGACCGCGACGTCGCGGTCAGCGGTGCCTACCAGGGCCTGCGTCGCATGACGCTGACGTATCCGGCCATCAACCGGGCGCGGCGACGCCTGTGGCTCGTGACCGGTACCGCAAAGTCGGCGCGACTCCGCGAACTCGAAAAGGGGACATTCCGATTTTCGGCCATGGCCGAAAATCGGAATGTCCCCTTTTCCCCCTCTCTGGGCGTGTCGCGCGACGACACGATCGTCGTCGCGGACGAGCCGGCCCTCAGAGGCGATCGGTCTCCCGGATGAAGCCCGCGAGATCGTCGCGGTACTTCCTGAGCGACGGCCCGTGCAGATACATCATGTGCCCGGCGTCGTAATGCTCGACGTGGATGCGCTTGCGCGCCTCGGGCGTGATGTCGAGGTGCTCGAGATCGTACATCGTGGCGAGGTGCGGCGTGGCGAGATCGTACCAGCCCTGCTGCACCAGTACGTGCAGACCCGGGTTCATCGTCATCGCGTGCGCGAGGTCCGGTATCGTGTTGGGAGCAGGCGAAATCCACTCGTCCGCGCCCGGCTGCTTGTGCTTCCAGTCCCACTTGATGCCGAACGCCGATACCTTGTAGTCCTCTTCCTTGCCGAACTGGAGGTCACCGTGCAGGTAGTCGAGGAAAGCCGCGGTGTACGCCGGGCCGATCGCGGGAAAGAACGGGTCGTAGTCCATCGTCTCGGCGAGCGGATTCATGGCCGGGCCGACGAAACGTGAGTCGATGCGTCCCGCGATGAGGCGGTCGCCGCGTTTCAGTTCCTGCAGGAACTGCGGGTGACTCACGCGGAGGTCGGCCTTCTCCCAGTAGTCCGCCGTCGTCCCCGTGTAGGCCGCGAGCCGGGCCGCGATCGCCCGCTTCTCCTCGGGCGGGATGGTGTAGCCCTTCATCAGCGCCGGCATGTACTCCTGGTACGCGAACCGCGCGACCTCGTCGACGAACGCCTCGAGCGAGGCCGGCTTGTCGGGTATCGCATCGTGGTACCAGGCCGTCGCTGCGAGCGTCGGCAGGTACAGGACGTGTGGCAGGTCGATCTCCATGCCGTCCACGCCGGAGCCCGCGCTCAGGAAGGGCGATACGAGCACGACGCCGTTCAGGTTCATGCCGTGCACCGACTGCAGGTGGTAGGCGAGACCCGCCGAGCGCATGCCGCCGTAGCTCTCACCGAGCAGGTACTTCGGCGAGGCCCAGCGTCCGTTCTCGGTGACCCAGCGCTTGATGAAGGCGCCGACCGACTTGACGTCCTGGTCCACGCCCCAGAAGTCCTCGTTCTTCGCCTCCCCGACGGCCTTGGAGAAGCCGGTGCCGACCGGATCGATCATGACGAGGTCGGTGACGTCGAGCACGCTGAACTCGTTGTTCACCCGCTGCGACGGCGGCGGCGGCGAATAACCGGGATCGTTCACTACCACCCGACGCGGGCCGAGGATGCCCATGTGCAGCCAGATCGAGGAAGACCCGGGGCCGCCGTTGTAGGCGAACATCACCGGGCGGCGACTCAGCTCATCGACGCCGTCGCGCGTGTAGGCCGTGTAGCCGAAGCGGGCGATCGGCTTGCCCTCCTCGTTCTTCATGATCATCCAGCCCACGGTCGCCGTGTAGCGCACCGTCTGGCCGTCGATCTTCACCTCGTGTCGGGTCTTCGAACTGGCCGGTTCGGGATCCGGTGGGGATTCCTTTGCAGCGGAGGAACGCTCCTCCGCGGCTTCGGGCGCTTCCTTCTTCTCGGCTGCAACGACGACGCTCATGAACGATGCGGCCAGCAATGCCGCCCACAGTGACATCTTCGACACGATGATCATTTCTCCACGGTTCGATGCGTGACGGCGTGCCCGCCGAATGCCTGTCGCATCCGGGCGAGCAACCGGTTGGTGAAGTCACCGCGGCCCTGGCTCGCGAAACGCTCCATGAGGGCCTGTGTCATGACCGGCGTCGGCACACCGAGCTCGATCGACTCGACCGATGTCCAGCGACCTTCACCCGAATCCGCGACGACCGGCGCGATGGAGTCGAGCCGCGCATCCTCCGCGAGGAATTCCGCCGTGAGGTCGAGGAGCCACGAACGGATCACGGTGCCGTGGCGCCACGATTCGGCGAGCTTCGCGACGTCGATGGCGAGGTCCTTCTTCGCGGCGATCAGCGCCAGCCCCTCGGCGTAGGCCTGCATCAATGCGTACTCGATGCCGTTGTGCACCATCTTGGCGAAATGGCCGGCGCCGCTCGGCCCGCAGTGCAGCCAGCCGAGGTCCGGCGCAGGCGCGAGCGCGCGCAGGAACGGTTCCGCGAGACCAACCGCCTCGCCCGTGCCGCCGACCATGAGCCCATACCCGTTGACGAGTCCCCACACGCCGCCGGACACGCCGGCATCGACGAAGTGCAGCCCGTGCTCGTGCAGGTAACTGGCACGACGCATGCTGTCGCGGTACCAGGCGTTCGCACCGTCGACGACCACGTCGCCCGGCTTGAGCAGGCTGCGCAGGCGGGACAGCGTTTCTTCGGTTGGCGCTCCGGCCGGCAGCATGAGCCAGACGACGCGTGGGGCGGACAACTGTTGCACCAGGGCATCGAGCGTCTCGACGATTCGCACCCGCTCGACCCCGGCCAGCCCCGCCCGGGCACCGGCGGCGCGGTCCCACGCGATCACCTCATGACCGGCGCGCGCGATGCGCCGGCTCATGTTTCCGCCCATGCGGCCGAGACCGACCATCCCCAGCGTGCTGTTCATCGGCGCCCCCTCGGGAGACCCGTTTCCCGGCGTCGATGGTCGCCCGGGCGCTGCCGAGGCACAAGGGGCGCGTGCCGTTGCGCGCGTGTTCCACGTATGGTCCGCGTCCGGACGCCGCGGTATCACTGCCTGCGCAGGGGCCCCCAGGTACGGGCCCGGCGAGGACTCGCAATGACGACCCACGACAGGAAATGGGCGTACGCCTTCGAGGAAGGCGACGGCCGAGACAGGATGCTGCTTGGCGGAAAGGGCGCCAACCTGTGCGAGATGACGCGCATCGGGCTGAACGTGCCACCCGGATTCGTCATCACGACCGAAGCCTGCCTCGCCTACCTCGCCGATTCGCAGCGCCGGCTGCCGGACGGCGCGATGGACGAAGCGCGCACGCACATGGCGCTGCTCGAGAAGAAGACCGGCAAGCGCTTCGGGGGCGGCGACGACCCGCTGCTGGTGTCGGTGCGGTCGGGGTCCGCGATGTCCATGCCGGGCATGATGGACACGATTCTCAACCTCGGCCTCAACGAGACCACGCTCGCTGCGATCATCCGCCGCACGGGCAACGAGCGCTTCGGCTACGACGCCTGGCGCCGCTTCATCCAGCTGTTCGGCAAGGTGGCGCTCGGCGTGCCGGATGCGCTCTTCGACGAGCAGTTCGAGGCCGTAAAGGCGCGCGTCGGCGTGAAGCACGACGTCATGCTCGGTCCCGACGATCTGCGCGCGATCGGCGATCGATTCCTGGAGGTCGTGCAGCGCCACACCGGCCGGCCCTTCCCGGCCGACCCGCATGAGCAGCTCGAGATCGCGATCAAGGCGGTCTTCAACTCGTGGATGGGAAAGCGCGCCATCGATTATCGCCGCGAGTTCAGGATCACGCCGGCCATGGCGAACGGCACGGCCGTCAACATCGTGACGATGGTGTTCGGCAACATGGGTAATGACAGCGCCACGGGCGTCGCGTTCACCCGCAATCCCGCCACCGGCGAGAACCTGCTCTACGGCGAATACCTGACCAACGCGCAGGGCGAGGACGTGGTGGCGGGCATCCGCACGCCGAAACCAATCGCCGACATGGCGGCCGAGATGCCCGCGATCTATCCCCAGCTCGTCGAGCTCCGCAACCGGCTCGAGCGCCATTATCGCGAGGTGCAGGATTTCGAGTTCACCATCGAACGCGGCACGCTCTACTGCCTGCAGACGCGCAACGGCAAGATGAACGCCGCATCGATGGTGCGCACGTCCGTCGAGATGCAGGAAGAAGGCCTGGTCTCGGCCGAGGAGGCGATCACGCGCGTCAACCCGGCGCACCTCGAGCAGATGCTGTTCCCGCGCCTCGACCCGGCCCACAAGCGCGAGCCGCTCGCGACCGGGCTTCCCGCCTCTCCGGGCGCGGCGAGCGGCCAGGCCGTGTTCGACGCGGACCGCGCCGAGGCGCTCGGTCGCCAGGGCCAGCGCGTGATCCTGGTGCGCGAGGAGACCAAGCCAGAGGACATTCACGGCTTCTTCGCCTCGCAGGGCATCCTCACCAGCCGCGGCGGCAAGACCTCGCACGCGGCCGTGGTCGCGCGCGGCATGGGCAAGCCCTGCGTCGCCGGCGCCGAGGGCATCCACGTCGACGTCGGCATGCGCGTCGCGTTCGTCGGCGACCAGGTCATCAAGGAGGGCGACCTGATCACCATCGACGGCAGCAACGGCCGTGTGTTCCGCGGCGAGGTCCCGACGGTGGAGGCCGATTTCTCGCCGTCGCTCGTGAAGCTGCTCGGCTGGGCGGATGCCCGCGCGCGGCTCGGCGTGCGCGCCAATGCCGACACGCCCGAAGACGCTGCGCGCGCCGTGCGCTACGGGGCGAAAGGCGTCGGGCTGTGCCGCACGGAGCGCATGTTCAACGCCGCGGACCGCCTGCCGATCGTCATCGACATGATCGTGGCCGAGACGGCCGACGAGCGCCGCGCCGCGCTCGATCGCCTGCTCCCCATCCAGCGCGCCGACTTCATCGGCCTCTTCAAGGCGATGGCGCCGCACCCCGTGACGATCCGGCTGCTCGACCCGCCGATCCACGAGTTCCTGCCGGCCGAACGGCAGCTCGAGGACGACATCGCGCGGCTGCACGACCTGCGCGCGGTCACGCGCGGCGTGGAGGTGCTCGGCGAAGCGACCCGCGCGGCCACCGACGCGAGGCTGGCCGCCCTGCTGAAGGACTTGGGCGACACCCGAGCCGTCGATGCCGTGGTGACCCGCAAGGAAGCGGTCCTGCGCAAGGCGCGTGCGCTGCGCGAGGTGAACCCGATGCTCGGCCACCGCGGCGTACGCTTGGGCATCACCTACCCGGAGATCTACACGATGCAGATCCGCGCCGTGCTCGAGGCCGCGGCGGACTGCGTGAAGGCCGGGATCGAGGTGCACCCCGAGATCATGGTGCCGCAGGTGTGCACCGCGCAGGAACTGAACCTCGTGCGCGAGTACATGTCTGCCGTGCAGAACCAGGTCGAGGTCACCTACGGGGTCAAGGTGCCGTGCAGGTTCGGCACGATGGTGGAGGTGGTGCGCGCCTGCATGCGCGCCGAGAACCTCGCCGAGGTGGCGGAGTTCTTCTCCTTCGGCACGAACGACCTGACGCAGGCCACGTTCTCGTTCTCGCGCGAGGACGCCGAGAACAAGTTC
>JAGOXN010000182.1 GCA_018059685.1 Steroidobacteraceae bacterium
GTTCAACGTCGACCTGCGCCTGCCGCCGGGCGCACCGCTCGAGCAGACGGATCGCACGGTGCAGGCCGCGCAGCGCGCGGCCGCCGGGCTCGACGACCTCGCCCTCGCCTATTCGGTCGCAGGCACGGGCAACCGGCTCGACGCGAATCCCGTCGACGCCGGCGAGAACACCGGGCGACTCAGCATCACCCTGCAGGCGGGCGCGACGCGCAAGGACGAGGATGTCGCGATGGCGAGACTGCGCGCCGGACTCGACGACCTGCCCGGCGTGCAGTACCGCTTCAGCCGCCCGAGCCTGTTCGCGTTGTCGACGCCGCTCGAGGTGGTGGTCTCCGGATACGACCTCGATCGCCTGCGCGAGGCCGCCGAGCAGGTGCGCACGAAGATGCTGGCCGACGAGCTGTTCGCCGACGTCAAGACGACCGTCGAGGCCGGCAATCCCGAGATCCAGATCGTGTTCGACCAGGAACGTGCCTCCCAGCTCGGCCTCGTCGTGCGCGACATCGCCGACCGCGTCGTGAACAGCGTGCGCGGCGAGGTCGCCACGCGCTACAAGCTGCGCGACAAGCAGATCGACGTGCTGGTGCGCAGCGTCGACACGCGCGCGGCCTCGATCGAGGAAGTCCGCAACCTGATCGTGAATCCGGGCAGCGACTTCCCGGTGCCGTTGAGCGCCGTTGCGGACGTGCAGCTCGCCGTCGGCCCCGCCGAAGTGCGCCGCCTCGGGCAGGAGCGCGTCGCGGTCGTCTCGGCCAACCTCGCGCACGGCGACCTCGGCACGGCCGTCGCACGCCTGCACGCCATCGTCGAGGAGGTCGAGCTGCCGGTCGGCACCACCGCGTTCCTGTCGGGGCAGAGCGAGGAAATGCAGGACTCGTTCCGCTCACTGCAGTTCGTGCTGCTCATGGCAATCTTCCTCGTCTACCTCGTGATGGCCTCGCAGTTCGAGTCCCTGGTGCATCCGTTCGTGATACTGCTCACCATCCCGCTGGCCGTGACCGGCGCGGTCTGGGCGCTGTGGCTCACGGGCACGACGGTCAACGTCGTGGCGTACATCGGTCTCATCATGCTGGCCGGCATCGTCGTCAACCAGTCCATCGTGCTGATCGACGCGGTCAACCAGGCGCGCGAGCGCGGCCTCGACAAGCAGGAGGCCATCGTCGAGGCGGGGCGGCTGCGGCTGCGGCCGATCCTGATCACCAAGCTCACCACGATCCTCGGCCTGCTGCCGATGGCGCTCGGCATCGGCGAGGGCGCCGAGGTGCGCGCCCCGATGGCGATCACCGTGATCGGCGGCGTGCTGCTCACGACGTTCCTGACGCTGCTCGTCATCCCCGTCGTGTACGCGGTGCTCGACCGCAAGACCTACCAGCGTCCGGCGCCCGTCGTCACGGGTTCGCCCGAGCCCGCCGCGGGCTGAGGCGGTCCCATGCGGCACACGCAGCTCGCGCTCGCCCGGCCGGTCACCACGGTAATGGTCTTCCTGGCGGTACTCGCGGTCGGGCTCATCTCGGTGCGCCTGCTGCGGCTCGAGGCGTTTCCGGACATCAACTTCCCGGGCATGCGCATCGTGGTGCCCTACCCCGGCTCGACGCCGGAGGAGATGGAGCAGCTCATCGTGCGTCCCGTGGAGGAGGCGCTCGCGACGCTTTCCGGCATCGTCGAGATCCGCGCGTTCGCGCGGGCCGACGAAGCGAGCTTCGACGTGCTGTTCGACTGGGATCGTGATCCGGAGGCCGCCGCCTTCGACGTGCGCACCAAGCTCGACTCGATCCGTCCGACCCTGCCGGCCGGCGCCGACCGGCTGCTCATGTTCGACTTCAGTGCCTCGGACGAGCCCGTCATCGTCATCCGCATTTCGTCCGACCAGGACCTGACGGACCAGTACGACGCGCTCGAGAAATACCTCAAGCGGCCGATCGAGCGGCTCGAGGGCGTGGCGCGTGTCGAGCTTGCCGGCGTCGAGCCGCGCGAGGTGCGGGTACTCGTCGATCCGACCCGGCTCGCTGCCTATTCGGTCGACGTGCGGGCATTGCGCGAGCTGCTCGAGTCGAGCAACTTCTCCGTGAGCGCCGGGGAGATCACCGAGAACGGGCAGCGGTTCACGGTGCGCCCGATCGGCGAGTTCCACTCCCTGGAGGACGTCCGCCGGCTCGTGATCGGCAACGGCGTCCGGGTCGGCGACGTCGCCCGGGTCGACCTCGTCGCGCCGGAGCTGACGGTCGGCCGGCGCATGGACGGGCGGCGCGCGGTGGGCATCGACGTCTTCAAGTCCACGCAGGCCAACGTCGTGGACGTCGCCGACAACGTGCTCGCCGCGGTCGAGCAGGCGCGCCAGGTGCCGCAGCTGCAGGGCATCCAGATGCTGGTGGTCGGCAACCAGGCCGACAGCATCCGCCAGTCGCTCCGGGAACTGCGCAAGGCCGGCATGATCGGCGCGGTGCTGTCGTTCTTCATGCTGCTGTTCTTCCTGAGGCACCTGCCCACGACCCTGATCGTGAGCCTCGCCGTACCGGCCTCGCTGCTCGTGACGCTCGGCGCGATGTACTTCCTCGGCTTCACGCTCAACATCCTCACGATGATGGGGATGCTGCTCGCGATCGGCATGCTGGTGGACAACTCCGTGGTGATCACCGAGAGCATCTTCCGTCACCGCCAGCTCGAGCCGGGCCGGCCGCTGCAGGCGACGGTCGCGGGCGTGAAGGAGGTCGGCATCGCGACGCTCGCCGGCACCTTCTCGACCATCATCGTGTTCCTGCCGCTCATGTTCGGCGAGAAGAACGAGATGTCGATCTTCCTGGTGCATGTCGCCGTGCCGATCGTGGTCGCGATGGTGGCGTCACTGCTCGTCGCACAGACGCTGATCCCGATGCTCGCGGCGCGCATGTCGCCGCCACCGCCGGTCGCGGCGGGGTCCTGGTTCGGCCGCCTGCAGGACCGCTACGAGCGGAGCCTGCGCTGGGCGCTCGGCCATCGCAAGCTGATGGGGCTCTTCACGGTCCTGATCCTCGCCTCGCCGGTGCCGCTGTTCGTGCTCGAGCTGGCGAAGGTCGACCCGTTTCCCCAGGAAGCGAGCCGCACGCTGATGCTCGTCTACCACCTCGACGGCTCGTATCCGATGGAGCGCGTCGAGCAGGCGGTCAAGCGCATGGAGAAGTATCTCGAAGCAAACAAGGAACGGCTCGACCTCGAGACCTACTACACGTTCTGGCTGACCGACGAGGCGAACACCCGTCTGTATCTCGCCCCGAAGGAGCGCGCCCGGGTCCCCGCGACGGAAGTCATGAAGATCGTCAGCGAGGAGATGCCCGAGATCATCATCGGCAAGCCGAGCTTCCAGTGGGACCAGGGAGCGGGCGCGGCGAGCCTGTTCAGCCTGCAATTGTCGGGCGAATCGACGGAACGCCTCGCGGACCTGTCATTCGAGGTCGCGCAGCGCCTGTCGTCGGTGCCAGGACTCGAGGCCGTGCGCTCCGAGGCACGCACCGGCGACGAGGAGGTCCAGGTCATCGTCGACCGCGATCGCGCCGCGCAGCTCGGCCTCACGACGCAGGACGTCGCGCTCACCGTCGCCGGCGCGATGCGCGGCGACAAGCTCCCGGAGCTGCGCAGTTCGGACCGCGAGCTCACGATGCGGCTCGCCTTCCGCGAGTCGGACCGGCAGTCGGTCGAGGACCTCGCCCGGGTGCCGCTGATGCTGCCGGACGGCACGCGTACGGAGCTCGGCGCCGTCGCCGAGTTCGTCGTGCAGCCGAGCGACCGGGAGATCCAGCGGCTCAACCGGCTCACGACCGTCGTGATCAACGCGAACCTCGCCAAGGGTACGACCATGGACGAGGCGCGCGCGCGCGTCGACCCGATCATGAAGGATTACCCGCTGCCGCCCGGCTACTCGTGGAAGTTCGGGCGCGGCTTCGATGACAACGAGGCTGCGATGCAGACCATGATCCAGAACATCCTGCTGGCCGTGGTCCTGATCTTTCTCGTCATGGCGTCGCTCTTCGAATCGACGCTCTACCCGCTCTCCATCATCACGTCCATCCTGTTCGCGATCGTCGGCGGCATCTGGTTCCTGACGCTCACGGGCACGACCATCACCATGATGGCGATGATCGGGTTCATGATCCTGATCGGCGTCGTCGTGAACATCGGCATCGTGCTCATCGCGCACGTGATCGACCTGCGCGCGGCGGGCATGCCGCGCCAGGAGGCGATCCTGCAGGCCGGTCGCGACCGGCTGCGCCCGATCCTCATGACGGTGCTCACGACGCTGCTCGGCATGCTGCCCCTCGCCCTCGGTGACGCGCAGGTCGGCGGCGGCGGCGAAGGACCCGCGTACTACCCGATGGCCCGGGCGATCATGGGCGGGCTCGCGTTCTCGGGCCTCGTGTCGCTGCTGATCGTGCCGATGTTCTACGTGTGGTTCGACGACCTGAACGAGTGGCGCCGGCGCGTGTTCGCGTCCGGGCCGCGCGAGGCCATCGCATCCGCTGCCTCGGCCGAGCCGGCCGTTCAGCGCACCAGCGCCTTGTAGATTTCCCAGTACTCGTCGAGCAGCACGTTGGGTGCCTGTGGCGCGAGTCCTTGCGCGGCGCTGCTGCCCGCGACTGGCGCGATGCTCTCCTGCGCCGGCACGACGTCCGACTCGTTGCGATACGTGACGCTGCGCCGCAGGCGGTCCGTGCGCGCCTTGATGTCCGCGAGGTCGTCCTGCAGGACCTCGAGTTCCGCGATCGCCCGGCTGGTGCGCTGTACCAGGGCGAGGCAGTCCTCGCGGGTACCGTAGCTGCTCTCCTGGATGCGTCGCAGGGTGCTCTGCCGCACGCGGTCCGCGAAGCCTCCGCCGTCGAGGCGACTGAGCAGCGATTCCGCGCAGGCGATGACTGCCAGGTTGACCGCACGACGGCCCTCGAGGCTCATTCCATCGTACAAAGGCGCGGGCTCGGACTCGATTGCGTGACGGCGATCGCTCAGGTCCGTGACCTGGGTCAGTGCGGCCTCGATGCGCTGTCCGCGAATCTCGATCTCCTCCAGCAGGCGTCGCCTGCGGAAGTAGTTCCAGAATCCGGTCGCGGCAGCGAGGCGCTGGTGCGCGAGGCGCTGTTCGGCCTGCAGCTGGTCGGCCAGCACGCGCGCCTCGACCAGCTCTCGATCGACCTCCGCGACCCGTACACGCCGGTCGCGGTCGAATTCGGCCAGCTGCTGCTTGCGTTCGCGATCCTTCTGCTGGCGGGCCAGCTCCTCCGCGAAGTCGTGGAGCCGGTGGGCAGCAGCACGCCAGACGGCCTTGAGCTGGAAATGCGCCAGGCATGCGTAGCCCTGCTCAGGCCTGCCGAGGTACTGCTCGAGCGCTTCGAGCTGTTCCTCGACCCGCATCGTCGCGCCCTCCTGCAGCTTGAGGCGATCGAGCAGCCGGTGCCGCTCGTCGTCGAGGGCATTGAGTTCCTTCTTGAGTTCCGCGCGGTTGCGGAACAACGCAATGAGCCGCTCGTCCTCGACGGATTCGCGCCGCCCGGCCAGACGGTTCAGGGCACGCCGCAGCCCGTCAGGGAGATTCATGCTCCGCCCGGCAAGGCGCACCCGCCGACGCCGGGAAGCGATGCCCGCGCTCCGTGCAGTAGTCGAGCCACTTGTTGAGCAGCATGTTCCTGAGCCACCGCTCCCCCATCGCCGCCGACAGCTTCGAGCGCATGCCCTCGAGGGCGGGGTGGCGGATCCAGCGCGCGCAGCGACTCGCCTCCGCGAGCCGCGCGTCGTGGTAGACACGGATCTCGAGATCCGGGTCCGCGACCGGCCCGGCCGCATCACCAAAGACGTAGG
>JAGOXN010000183.1 GCA_018059685.1 Steroidobacteraceae bacterium
CACCATGCCGAGCGCCTGCATCGTGTCGTCGAGCGACTCGCGGCTCACGTTGATGGCCCGCGAGGCGCCCATCTTCGTCGCGAGTCCGAGCCGGTAGTCGTTCACGTCGGTGACGACGACGTGCCGTGCGCCCACGAAGCGGGCGATCGCCGTCGCCATGATGCCGATCGGGCCGGCTCCGGTGATGAGCACGTCCTCGCCGACGAGATTGAAGGACAGCGCCGTGTGCGTCGCGTTGCCGAAGGGGTCGAGGATCGAGGCCACCTCGTCGGTGATGGAGTCCGGCAGCTTGAATGCGTTGAAGGCGGGGATGACGAGGTACTCGGCGAAGCAACCCGGCCGGTTCACGCCGACACCCACGGTATTGCGGCAGAGGTGGCGGCGGCCCGCACGGCAGTTGCGGCAGTAGCCGCAGGTGATGTGGCCCTCGCCCGAGACCCGGTCGCCCACGCTGAAGCCCTGGACCTCGCTGCCGATCTCGACGATTTCGCCCACGTACTCGTGACCGACCGCCATCGGCACCGGAATGTTCTTCTGCGCCCACTGGTCCCATTGGTAGATGTGTATGTCGGTGCCGCAGATCGCGGTCTTGCGCACCCTGATGCGGACGTCGTTGTGGCCGACGCGTGGCTCGGGGATGTCCTCCATCCAGATGCCGGGTGCGCGTTGCGATTTCACCAGTGCCTTCATGTGTCTCTTCCTTCGGGATCGCTCAGGTCGCGAGAATGCCGAGCTCGCGGCCCACCGAGACGAATGCCCCGATCGCGCGGTCGAGCTGCTCGAGCGTGTGTCCTGCGCACATCTGCGTGCGGATACGGGCCTTGCCCATCGGCACCACGGGGTAGGAGAAGCCGATGACGTAGACCCCATGCTCGAGCAGGCGCTCGGCGAATCTCGCGGCGAGCGCGGCGTCCCCGATCATGACGGGCGCGATCGGATGCTCGCCCGGCACGATCGTGAAACCGGCCGCCGTCATGCGCTCGCGGAAGTGTCGCGTGTTGCGTCGGAGTCGCTCGCGCAGTTCGTCGCCCGACTCCACGAGATCGAGCACGTGCAGCGTGGTCGCGGCGATCACGGGAGGGATGCTGTTCGAGAAAAGGTACGGACGCGACCGCTGGCGCAGCCAGGCGACGATCTCGCGGCGTGCCGCCGTGTATCCGCCCGCCGCGCCGCCGAGGGCCTTGCCGAAGGTTCCGGTGAGGATGTCGACCCGGCCCATCACGTCCCGGTACTCGGGCGTGCCGCGGCCGCCGCGGCCGACGAAGCCCGTCGCGTGCGAATCGTCCACCATCACGAGTGCGCCGTGACGGTCGGCGAGGTCGCAGATCTCCGGGAGGCGCGCGATGACGCCGTCCATCGAGAATACGCCGTCGGTGGCGATCAGCCGGACGCGCGCCTCGCGGGCCTCGACGAGACGCGCCTCGAGTTCGCCGAGGTCGTCGTTGGCGTAGCGGAACCGCTGCGCCCTGCAGAGCCGGATGCCGTCGATGATGCTCGCGTGGTTCAGCGCGTCGCTGATGACCGCATCCTGCTCGTCGAGCAGCGTCTCGAACAGCCCGCCGTTGGCGTCGAAGCAGGACGAGTACAGGATCGCATCGTCCATGCCGAGGAAGGCGGCGAGTCGCGCCTCGAGTTCCTTGTGCACGGACTGCGTGCCGCAGATGAAGCGCACCGAGGCCATCCCGTACCCGTAGCGATCGAGCGCGCGATGGGCCGCTTCGCGCACGGCGGGATGGTTGGCGAGCGCGAGGTAGTTGTTGGCGCAGAGGTTGATGAGCTCGCGACCGTCCGCCAGGCGGACGACCGGCTGCTGCGGCGAGCCGAGCACGCGCTCGGGCTTGAAGAGCCCCGCGCCCACGAGTTCTTCGCACTGGCGCGCGAGGCGGTCGAGGAATGGCTGGTCCACGCGTCGGCCTCCCGGGAAGGCGGGGATTATAGGGGGCCTATAATCGACGCGTGAGTGAACACCGCGACCAGGAAGTGCCGGGTGCCGCTGGCGGACTGCGGCTGGACAAGTGGCTGTGGTGCTCGCGCTTCTACCGGAGCCGCGGGCTCGCCCAGGACGCGGTGGAAGGCGGGCACGTGCAGGTCAATGGCGAACGCGCGAAGTCCTCGCGCCTCGTGAGGGTCGGTGACCGGCTGCGCATCACGCGGGAGGGGGAGCGCTTCGAGGTCGAGGTCACCGGCATTCCCCTGCGCCGGGGTCCCGCCGCCGAGGCGCGCCGCCATTACGCCGAGTCGCCCGAGAGCGTGGCGGCCCGTGCGCAGGCCCGGGAGTTCGCCCGGCTGACGCAGACTGCGGCAACCGGCCGGCCGGACAAGCGCGAGCGCCGCGAGTTGCTGCGCCTCGTCCGGGGCAAGGATGCGAAGTGAGCGCCCCTGTGACGGAGTTCACAGCGTCTGCTGCAACCTCGGCGTAGGTTTTGCCACGTACAGCACCCGGTACGGACCGTGGCCCAGGACGAGCACTCCAGGATCCGCCCCTCAATGCATCCCGTCGAGCGTCGCAAGGCTCCGCGGCGGGCAGCCGTGACCGACGACTGGGAATCGATCGCTCTGGGCCGCGTGGCACGCCGCGTCGGGTCGCTGCCGCAGCCTCCGGCCGACTCAGGGCCGGGCCCGGCCTCGCCGGAGGAGGCGCGTTCGTTCGGCTGGGAAGAAGCCGCGCTGCGCAACCTGCGGCAGCGACTGAAGGACCGCGGCCCGGCCTGACCATGCTCCGGCGGGTCGCGCGACGCGCGACTGGCGGGCTTCGCGCTCCACGCGGGGTCACTTCACGAGCTGGTTCAGCTCGAAGATGGGCAGCAGCATCGCGAGGACGATCAGCAGCACGAGGCCGCCCATGACCAGGATCATGAGCGGTCCGAGGAGGCCGACGATGCCCTGCAGGATGGCGTCGAGCTCGCGTTCCTGGTGGATGGCGGCGCGGTCGAGCATGGTGTCGAGCTCGCCGCTCGACTCGCCGCTCGAGATCAGGTGGATCATCATCGGCGGGAAGACGCGGCTCGCGCCGAGCGAGCGCCCGATCGGAGCGCCTTCCCGCACCCGCACCGCGGCGTCCTCGACCGCGGACTTCATCGGCAGGTTCGTGACGACCTCGCTCGAGATGCGCAGGGCCTCGAGCACCGGCACCGTGCTCGAGGTGAGCGTGCTCAGGGTGCGTGCGAAGCGCGCGGTGTTGCTGCCACGCACGACCTTGCCGACGAGCGGCAGGCTGAGCAGGAACGCATGCCAGCGTCGGCGGTTCGATGCGATGCGCAGCGATCTCGTGAACAGGAAGGCCGCCGCGCCTGACGCGAGGACGAGCCAGATTCCGTACTCGCGCATGAAGTCGCTGCCGGCGATCAGCATCTGCGTCAGGATCGGCAGCTCGGCCTCGCTGGTGCGGAAGACCTCGATGATCTTCGGTACCACCGAGACGAGCAGGAAGAACACGATGGCCGCGCACACGACGAACAGCAGCACCGGGTAGAGGAGCGCGCTCAGGGTGCGCTGCCTGAGCTGCTGGCGGTTGTCGGTGTAGTCGGCGAGGCGCTCGAGCACCGCGTCCAGGTGCCCGGACTGCTCGCTCGCGGCGACGGTGGCGCGGTAGATTTCCGGGAACGAGTTCGGGAAGTCGGCGAGGCCGGCCGCGAGCGAGTGGCCTTCCATCACCTTCGAGCGCACACCGAGGATGATGCTGCGCACGCGCGGCTTGTCGGTCTGCTGCGACACCGCGAGCAGTGCCTCCTCGAGCGGCAGCGCGGATTTCACCAGCGTGGCGAGCTGGCGCGTCACCAGCGCGAGGTCGGCGGCGCTCAGGCCCCGCTGGAAGCGCATGCCGAAGCCGAGCCGCCGGTTCGAACGGGCTGCTTCCTGCTCGAGGACCTCGTTGACGGCGACCGGCAGCAGGCTCTGCTCGCGCAGCAGCTGCCGGACGTGGCGCGGGGTGTCGCCTTCGATGACGCCCTTGCGCTCGCGGCCGGCGGCGTCGACCGCAACGTACTCGAAGGCTCCCATGGGTCAGTCCTCGCGCGTGACCTTGAGGACTTCCTCGATCGTCGTGATGCCGGCAAGGACCTTCGCGCGTCCGTCGTCACGGATGCCCGGGGTGCGCGTCCGCGCGTGGCGCTCGAGGTCGAGCTCGGACGCGCCGTCGTGGATCATGGCGCGCATGTGCTCGTCGACGAACACGAGCTCGTAGATGCCCGTGCGGCCGCGGTAACCGCCCGATGCATCGCGCGGTCCGGGGCGATAGAGCGTCGGCGACGGTGCGTCGTCCGGCAGGTTGAGGAGCCTGCGCTCGTACTCGCCGGCGGTATACGCCTCGCGGGTGGCGGGATTCAGCACGCGGACCAGGCGTTGCGCGAGCACGCCGATCAGGCTCGAGGACAGCAGGAAGGGCTCGATGCCCATGTCGCGCAGCCGCGTGACCGCACCGGTCGCCGTGTTCGTGTGCAGGGTCGAGAGCACGAGGTGGCCGGTCAAGCTCGCCTGGACCGCGATCTGCGCGGTCTCGAGATCGCGGATTTCACCGACCATCACGACGTCCGGATCCTGGCGCAGGATGGCGCGGAGTCCGCGCGCGAAGGTCATCTCGACGCGCGTGTTGACCTGGGTCTGCCCGATGCCGTCGATGTAGTACTCGATCGGGTCCTCGACCGTCATGATGTTGCGCGTGCGGTCGTTGATGCGATCGAGCGCGGCGTAGAGCGTCGTGGTCTTGCCGGATCCGGTCGGTCCCGTCACCAGCAGGATGCCGTTTGGCTTGTGGATGAGTTCGTCGACGATCCCCTGCGTCGCCGGATCCATGCCGAGCGAGGCGAGGTCGAGCCGACCGGCCTGCTTGTCGAGCAGGCGCAGCACGACGCGCTCGCCGTGCCCGGCCGGGATCGTGGAGACGCGCACGTCGACCGCGCGCCCCGCGATGCGCAGCGAGATGCGGCCGTCCTGCGGCAGTCGCTTCTCGGCGATGTCGAGCCGCGACATGACCTTGACCCGTGAGACGATGAGCGGCGCCACGGCGCGCTTCGTCTGCAGCACCTCGCGCAGCACGCCGTCGACGCGATAGCGGATCACGAGGCGGTTCTCGAACGGCTCGATGTGGATGTCGGAGGCGTTTTCCTTGACCGCCTGCGTGAGCAGCGCGTTGATCAGGCGGATGACCGGCGCCTCGTCCTCGCTCTCGAGGAGATCGGAGGGCTCGGGGATGTCCTGGGCGAGGTCGGCGAGGTCGGTCTCTTCCTCGAGTCCGCCCATCGCGTCCATCGTCGCTCCGGAGCCGGCCTCGTAGACCTGTCGCAGGAGGGCCTCGAAACGCTCCGGTTCGACGCGCTCGAGCTTGAGTGGCCGGCGCAGGTGCCGGCGCACCTCGGCCACGGCGAGCGGCGAGGCATCGGCGCGCATCACGACGTCGACGTGATCGTCCGCGAGCTCGCGGACCAGCACGCCATGGCGTTTCGCGAACGCGAAGGGCAGGGGCCGCAGCGGGTCGGAGACGCGGCCCGCCGCGGCCAGGATGGCCTCGTCGGTCGCGATGGTGCTCACGGGCCCGGGTCCTGCGGCGCCGGTGTCGTCGCAGCCGACGGCGTGGTGCCGAACGGCGTGGTCGACTCGGGCGGCGGGGCCTTCGCCGCGGGCGGTGTCGCCACGGGCGACGCCGGGGTTGTCGTCGACGGTGCTGCGGACGGCGGTACAGCGGGTGCCGCAGGGGGCGGTGCGAAGGGGCTCGCGGGGGCGGCCGCCGGGTGTGTGGCGCCGGCTGCGGCCGGCGGCGCGCCCGTGCGCGTCGGATCGACGAGGTCCGGCCGCACCAGGTCCTCGAC
>JAGOXN010000184.1 GCA_018059685.1 Steroidobacteraceae bacterium
CAGCACGTGGTCGAGGCCGAAGCGGTTGAAGCTGTTCTCGAGCGCAATCACGCCCTGTATCTCGTACGCCTTGATCATCGCCGTCGTGACGTCACGCACGGTGAGTGGTGCACGGCCCTCGGCGATGGCCGTGCGCGAGAGCCAGTCGGCGACCGCGAGGATGGCGCCGAGGTTGTCGGACGGGTGACCCCACTCGGCGGCGAGCCAGGTGTCGTTGAAGTCGAGCCAGCGGATCATCGTGCCGATGTCGAACGCCGCCTTCACCGGGTCGAGCTCGCAGGACGTGCCCGGGACGCGCGCGCCGCCGGCCATCGTCGCGCCGGGCACGACCGGCCCGAGGAGACGCGTGCAGGCCGGGAAGGCGAGCGCCTGAAACGCGCACGCGAGCGCGTCCATCAGGCAATGGACGGCCGTCTCGCGGGCAAGCTCGCTCGCGACGGAGTCGTCGCAGGTGTAACGCGCGATGTCGAGCAGGACCGGGTCAGGCCCGGGTCGCCCGGCGGACTTGTGACCGGAGGAGCTCACGATCCGGCGCCGCCACCGGTCACGATCCCATCAGGTGGCGCTCGAACCACTCGAGCTCCGGCGTGAGGTAGTCGGGGTGCTTCGGGCCGAGGTACGCGTCGAAGTGCTGCCCCGGCACGAGGACCAGCGATTTCGGTTCGCCGGCTCGCGCGAACGCCTTCACCTGCAGTTCGGTCGGCGTCACTTCATCGTCGTTGGCGATGATCATGAGCAACGGCGTCGGCGAGATCAGCTCGATGAACTGCGCCGGGTCGTAGCACATGCCCGCTTCCAGCGACTCGACGGTGACGCGGTTCTGCCAGTTCGGCGCCATGGCCGACGAGCGCAGGAAGAACTCCTGGGCAGCCGGCGACGTCATCACGCACGGCTGCCCCGGAGGGGCGACCACCGCCGAATACTGGATGCTGCCGGTCTTCATCCGCTCGGTGCGGGCGGCCGCATGCGACATCGCGGCCTGCGCAATCCGCTCCGGAGGCAGACCCGCGAAGTACGCTTCCCAGGTGCTCACGGCCGGCACCTGCGCCACCACGGCCTTGATGCGCTTGTCGAAGGCGGCCAGGTGCATGACGTGCCCGCCGCTGTACGAAGTGCCCCAGACGCCCACGCGCGCCGGGTCGACCTCGGGCTGCAGCAGGAT
Organism: Steroidobacteraceae bacterium; assembly: GCA_018059685.1. GTDB lineage: Bacteria > Pseudomonadota > Gammaproteobacteria > Steroidobacterales > Steroidobacteraceae > RPQJ01. The sequence goes on from JAGOXN010000184.1 coordinate 1,163, forward strand.
CCAGGCGATCGCATTGCGATAGTCGAGGATCTGCTCGTACCAGAGTACCTGCTGGCGCGGCTCGCCCTCGCTGGCGCCGAGGAAACGGTAGTCGAACACCAGCACCACGAATCCTGCGGCAGCGAAGCTGCTGGCGAAGCTGTCGATGTACTGCTCCTTCACGCCGCTGTAGCCGTGCGCCATGACGATGGCAGGGCGCCGCTCGCCCGGCTCCCGGCCGGCGGGCAGGTAGTACCACGCGGCGCAGCGCAGGCCCTGGCTCAGGAAGTCCGCGTCGCGCCGGTCAAATGTCGCGTCAGCTGGCACGGCTCGCCGGACTGTGCAGATCAGCCCGCCGGGGTGAGGATCCCCGCTTCCCGCAGGTGCTCGACGATCGCCTCGGCCGAATGCTCCGGTGACGCCTTCGTCGTGTCGAGGTAGATCTCCGGCTTCTCCGGCGCCTCGTAGGGCGAATCGATGCCCGTGAAGTTCTTGAGCTCGCCGCGCCGCGCCTTGCCGTAGAGCCCCTTCGGATCGCGCTTCTCCGCCTCGGCGAGCGGCGTATCGACGTGCACCTCGAAGAACTCGCCGAACTCGAACAGCGAACGCGCCATGCGTCGCTCCGAGCGGAACGGCGAGATGAACGACACCATGATGATGAGGCCGGCGTCCGCCATGAGCTTGGCCACCTCGCCGACGCGGCGGATGTTCTCGACGCGGTCCGTGTCGGTGAAGCCGAGGTCGCGATTGAGGCCGTGGCGCACGTTGTCGCCGTCGAGCATGTACGTGTGCCGTCCGAGCGAGTGCAGCTGCTTCTCGACGAGGTTGGCGATGGTCGACTTGCCGGCGCCCGAGAGGCCCGTGAACCACAGCACGCACGGCTTCTGTCCCTTGAGGCGCGCGCGCGCCGACTTGTTCACGTCGAGCGCCTGCCAGTGGATGTTCTGCGAGCGGCGCAGTGCGAAGTGCAGCAGGCCCGCGCCGATCGTGGCGTTCGACAGCCGGTCGACCAGGATGAAGCCGCCCGTGTCGCGGTTCTCCCGGTACGGGTCGAAGACGATCGGCTGGTCCAGCGACACGTTGCAGATGCCGATTTCGTTCAGCGCCAGCTTCTTGGCCGCAAGGTGCTCGAGCGTGTTGACGTTGACCTTGTACTTGGGCTCCGTAATCGTGGCGGTGACCTGCTTGGTGCCGACCTTCATCCAGTACGGCCGGCCCGGCAGCATCGGCTCGTCCGACATCCAGATGATCGTCGTCTCGAACTGGTCCGCGACGCCGGGCAGTGCGTTCGTGCCCGACAGCACGTCGCCGCGGCTCACGTCGATCTCGTCCTCGAGCGTGATGGTCACCGACTGGCCGGCGACCGCACGGTCGAGGTCGCCGTCGAAGGTCACGATGCGCGCGACGCGGCTCTCGCGGCCCGAGGGCAGTACCCGCAGCTTCTCGCCCGGCGTCACCGCGCCGCTCACGATCGTGCCCGCGAAGCCGCGGAAATCGAGGTTCGGGCGGTTGACCCATTGCACCGGCAGGCGGAAGGGCTGGTGCTGCAGGTGGTCCTCGATCTCGACGGTCTCGAGATAACCCATCAGCGTCGGGCCGTGGTACCACGGCGTCTGCTCGCTCGGGCTGGTGATGTTGTCGCCCTTCAACCCCGAGACCGGGATCGCCACGACGTCGTGCAGGTCGATCTGCCTGGCGAAGTCCAGGTACTCGCTGACGATGGTGTCGAAGATGTCCCGCGAATAGTCCACGAGGTCCATCTTGTTGATGGCGAGCACGACCTTGCGTATGCCGAGCAGCGATACGATGTAGCTGTGGCGGCGCGTCTGCGTCAGCACGCCCTTGCGCGCGTCGATCAGGATGACCGCGAGGTCCGCCGTGGAGGCGCCCGTCACCATGTTGCGCGTGTACTGCTCGTGGCCCGGCGTATCGGCCACGATGAACTTGCGCCGGTCGGTCGAGAAGAAGCGGTAGGCGACGTCGATGGTGATGCCCTGCTCGCGTTCGGCAGCGAGGCCGTCGACGAGCAGCGCGAAGTCGAGGTCGCCGCCCTGCGTGCCGACCTTCTTCGAATCGACCTCGAGCGCCGCGAGCTGGTCCTCGAAGACCATCTTCGAGTCGTAGAGCAGGCGGCCGATCAGGGTGGACTTGCCGTCGTCGACGCTGCCGCAGGTGATGAAGCGCAGCAGGCTCTTGTGCTCGTGGGCGCGCAGGTAGCCCTCGATGTCCGTCTCGATCATGTTCGAGATGTGTGCCATCAGAAGTACCCCTCCTGCTTCTTCTTCTCCATGGACGCCGACTGGTCGTGGTCGATGACCCGGCCCTGGCGCTCCGAACTCGTGGTGAGCAGCATTTCCTGGATGATCGCGGGCAGCGTGTCGGCCGTGCTCTCGATCGCGCCCGTGAGCGGGTAGCAGCCGAGCGTGCGGAAGCGGACCTTCTTCATCATCGGTTTCTCGCCCGGGTGCAGCGGCATGCGGTCGTCGTCGACCATGATGAGCGCGCCGTCGCGCTCGACGACGGGCCGCTCGGCGGCGAAGTACAGCGGGACGATCGGGATGTCGCGCAGGTAGATGTACTGCCAGATGTCGAGCTCGGTCCAGTTCGACATCGGGAAGACGCGGATCGACTCGCCCTTGTGCTTGCGCGCGTTGTAGACGCGCCACAGCTCCGGGCGCTGGTTCTTCGGGTCCCAGCGGTGCTGCGCCGAACGGAAGGAGAAGACGCGCTCCTTGGCGCGGCTCTTCTCCTCGTCGCGGCGCGCGCCGCCGAACGCCGCGTCGAAGCCGTACTCATCGAGCGCCTTCTTGAGACCCTGCGTCTTCATCACGTCGGTGTGGATCGCCGAGCCGTGCGTGAACGGGTTGATGCCCTGCTCGATGCCGTCCGGATTCGTGTAGACGATCAGGTCGAGGCCGAACTGGCTCGCGATCCGGTCGCGCAGCGCGTACATGTCGCGGAACTTCCAGCGCGTGTCGACGTGCAGCAGAGGAAACGGCGGCTTGGCCGGATAGAACGCCTCGAGGGCAATGTGCAGCATCACGGCGCTGTCCTTGCCGATCGAGTAGAGCATCACCGGCTTGTCGCACTCGGCGACCACCTCGCGCATCACCTGGATGCTCTCGGCCTCGAGCCGCTCGAGGTGGGTCAGGGTCCGCTGGGGCAGGCCCGGTGTCTTGTTGGTCGTCATTGAATCCTCACCACGGTGCGTCCCGTGACGCGCCCTGCAAGATGATCCGCGAAGTGTGCCGGCAACTCATCGAACCCGATCACCCTGGTGCATATCCGGTCGAGGCGCGCGGGTCGCAGGTCCGTCCCGATCCGGTTCCAGACGACGAGCCGCGTGGCCCGCTGGGTCGCGGCGGAGTTGATCCCGAGCAGGTTCACGCCCCGCAGGATGAACGGTATCACGGTCGTGTGGAGCTCCGCGCTTCCGGCGAGGCCGATGCTGGCGATATTGCCCCAGAGGTCGACCGTCCGGGTGAGCCAGGTGAGGAGCTCCCCGCCGACGTTGTCGATCGCCCCGGCCCACAGGATCTTCTCGAGCGGCCCCGAGCCGAGGTCGATTTCCTGCCGGCGCAGGATCCGCGCGGCGCCGAGTTCCTTCAGGTATGCATCCGCCCCGGGCTTGCCGCTGACGGCGACGACCTCGTAGCCGCGGCCCGCGAGCATGTTGATCGCGATGCTGCCGACCCCGCCCGTCGCGCCGGTGACCACGATCGGTCCCTTGTGCGGATCCTGCCCGTTGTGCTCCATGCGGTGGATGGCGAGCGCGGCGGTGAAGCCGGCGGTGCCGAGCTTCATCGCATCCAGCGTAGTCATGCCGGGCGGCAGCGTGATGACCCACTCGCCGCTCACGCGTGCAAACTCGGCGTAGCCGCCATCGTGCGTCTCGCTGAGGCCGCAGCCAGTGACCAGCACCGGCTGGCCGGCCGTGTACCGTGGATCGCTCGAGCTCACCACCTCGCCCGCGAGGTCGATGCCGCCCACCAGCGGGTACTTGCGCAGGATGCGGGCCGCGCCGGTGGCGGCGAGCGCGTCCTTGTAGTTGATGTCCGAGTACTGCACCCGCACCACCACCTCGCCGGGGCCGAGATCGTCGACACTGATCCGCTCGAAACGCGGCTCGATGCGGCCGTTCACTTCGTGGATGCGGTAGGCGCGGAAGGTGGTCACGTTGCAGGACTCTCCGGGTGGGTGTGCATGTTCAGGTCCGATCGAGCCAGACCTCGAGGCCTGCGGTGTTGAGCCGGACGTCCTCGTCGAGCAGCGCGTGTCGCTGCGCGAGGTCGCCAGTGTAGCCGTGCTCGTCGAGCCGCACACTGATCCAGCGGAACATGTCGGCCTCGATGCGCGCCCGGCGGTCGGGCGCGCGGGCATGCTGCCTCGCGATCCGGACGAGCTCGACGATCGTCGCGTGCAGGTCGCGCGCCAGGCGCTCGAGCTGGTCGACGGGCCCGAAGTGCGTCTGGAAGACCCGCGTCGGCCGGTAGGACATGAGCCGGTCGATCGTGGCGTGGAAGGCGTCGGGGTCGAACTGCACCGGGGTCGTGGTCGGCAGCATGAACGGGCCTGCTGCCGTGTCGAGGTCGCGGTAACAGATCCCGAAGTTGTCGCCGCTGTAGACCTCGCGATGGTCGAGGTCGATCGGGCAATGATGG
>JAGOXN010000185.1:0-2936 GCA_018059685.1 Steroidobacteraceae bacterium
GCGCGCTACGACCAGAATCCGCTCATCGTGCAGGGCCCGGGCGCCGGGCCAGCGGTTACGGCGGGCGGGGTCTTCGCCGACCTGCTGCGCGTCTGTGCGTACCTGGGGGCCAAGCTGTGACTGGCGCACAGGTGACGGCGACTGCGTTCGCACCCGCGAGCGTCGGCAACGTCGCCGTCGGGTTCGACATCCTCGGCCACTCGGTCGCGGCACTTGGCGACCGGGTGCGCGTCACCCGCCGGACCGAACGGGGCGTCGCAATTCGCTCGATCACCGGGGTGGTCGCCGACCTGCCGCTCGCGGCGGAGAAGAACACCGCGGGCATGGCGGCGCTCGCGCTCGGTCGCGAGCTCGGTCTGCCCTACGGTTTCGAGCTCGACATCGTGAAGGGGATCCCTCTTGGCTCGGGACTCGGCGGCTCGGCAGCTTCCGCGGTCGCGGCCGTCGTTGCCGCTGCCGCGGTATCGGGCGAGGCGCTCGATCGCACGCGGCTGCTCAAGTTCGCGATGCAGGGCGAAGCGGTAGCGAGCGGCTCGGTGCACGTCGACAACATCGCACCGTCGCTCTACGGCGGCCTCGTCCTGACGGTCGGCATCGACAATCCGCACGTGAAGCAGGTGCCGGTGCCGGAAGCGGTGCGCTGCGTGCTCGTGCGCCCGCACATGGCGCTCGCGACGCGCGAGGCCCGCGCGATCCTGGGCAAGACCGTCAATCTGTCCGACGTGATCTGGCAACAGGCCAACCTCGCGGGATTTCTCGCGGGCTGTTACACGTCCGACCTGCCGTTGATCCGGGAGTCGTTGCTGGACGTCGTGATCGAGCCGCAGCGCCAGGTGCTGATTCCGGGCTTCGTCGCGGTGAAGCAGGCCGCGCTCCAGGCCGGAGCACTGGGTTGCTCGATTTCCGGTGCCGGGCCCACGGTGTTCGCCTGGGCCGAACAGCAGGACGCCGCAAACGTATGCGCGGAGATGGTGGCGGCATTCCGCGGACACGGGCTCGAGAGCGACAGCTGGGTGTCGGCCATCGACCGCGAAGGCGCGCGCGTGGTGGCTGGCTGATGCGATTCCGCAGTACTCGTGAACCGGCCCATTCGGTGGGCCTGGGCGATGCGATTGCCCGTGGCCTCGCGCCGGATGGCGGGCTGTATGTCCCGGAAACGCTGCCGCGCCTCGAGCGGCGCGCACTGGTGGCGGACGACGGGACGGCCGACCTCGCGACGCTCGCCGCGCGCCTGATGCAGCCGTTTGCGGCCGGCGACATCATGGGGAGCCTGCTGCCTGCAATCACGCGCGACGCGTTTTCATTCCCGGCGCCGCTGGTGGAGATCCCTGGAGCCGCCGGACCACTGAGCGTGCTCGAGCTGTTTCACGGTCCGACTGCAGCCTTCAAGGACTTTGGTGCGCGATTCCTCGCCGCCACACTCGAGCGATTGCCCCGTCCGGATTCGAGGCGGCTCACGATCCTGGTCGCTACCTCGGGGGATACGGGGGGCGCCGTCGCCGCCGCGTTCCACGGCCGCCCGTGGGTCGACGTCGTCGTGCTGTATCCACGCGGCCTAGTCTCGCCCCGCCAGGAGAAGCAACTTGCGTGCTGGGGCGGCAACGTACGCACCTTGAGCGTCGGCGGCACCTTCGACGATTGCCAGCGCATGGTGAAGGAGGCGTTCGTCGACCCGGCGCTGGCCGCAGCGCTGCGGCTGTCCTCCGCCAACAGCATCAACGTCGGGCGACTCCTGCCGCAGATGGTCTACTACGCGTACGCGAGCCTCGTGTTGTGGCAGGCTGAGGGCCGCAGGCCGAACTTCGTCGTGCCGACGGGGAACCTGGGCAACGCGCTCGCGTGCATCTGGGCGCGCGAAGCAGGATTGCCGATCGGCGACGTCGTGCTTGCGGGCAACGCCAACCGGGTGGTGCCGGATTTCCTCGCGAGCGGGGAGTGGCGGCCGCGTCCGAGTATCGCTACGCTCGCTTCCGCGATGGATGTCGGCAACCCGAGCAACATGGAGCGCCTGCGCTGGCTGTTCCCGGACTGGCGGGATCTGCGCGGCCAGGTGGCGACCGAGTCCGTGACCGACGACGAGATCCGCGCGACGATCCGGCGCGATTACCGCGAACTCGGCCAGACCTGGTGTCCCCACACCGCAACCGCCGCGTGTGCCTGGCGGCGGCTCGACGACCGTCGCAGGAAGGAGCGCTGGGTGCTCGTCGCGACGGCGCATCCGGCCAAGTTCAACGACATCGTCGAGCCGCTGATCGGTGCGGATATCCCCGTGCCGGCCGCGCTCGCGGCGCTGCTCGCGCTGCCGTCGCAGCAGAGGCACGTCGACCCGACGCTCGCGGACCTGCGCGGGGCGCTCGAGGAGGCCGCCTGAACCTCATCCTCGGCCTGCCCGTCTGGATGTGGGTGCTGCTCGGACTCGCCGCGCTCGCGGCGGTCGTGTATTTCGTCGTCGACTGGATCCGACAGGTACGGGCGCGACGCGCAATCGACAACGTGATTTCGTCGGTGGCCTTCGACGAGCTGCGCAACGTGCTCGTGCCGACCGGCTACGGCGAGCAGATTCACGTGAACTACCTGCTTCTCACGCAGCGCGGACTCCTGGTCATCGACCTCTTCGACCTGCCGGGCATGATCTTCGCCGGCGAGAAGATGGCGCAGTGGTCCGTGTTCGGGCCCAAGCAGCACTTCACGATCACGAATCCGCTGCCGATCCTGTACGACCGGATCGCAGCCGTGCGTCATCTCGCGGGGGACATGCCCGTCGAGGGGCGCATCGTCTTTTCCATGCGCGGCGAATTTCCCAAGGGCCGGCCCGAAGCCGTGTTGCGGCTCGACGCACTGCAGGACGAGTTCCCGGTCGTCGAGCGGTCGCCCGGCGCCGCTGCCGCGGCGTTCGCTCCCATGTGGGAGCGGGTCAAGATCGCGGTACAGCCGAA
>JAGOXN010000185.1:3036-5782 GCA_018059685.1 Steroidobacteraceae bacterium
GTACTTCGTCGGAAAAGGAGAATGTCCCCTATTTCCCGGAAAAGGAGAATGTCCCCTATTTCCGCGCGTGATCCGCCAGGACACGCGCGACGCAGGCGGTGAGTCGCCGCGCGGTCTCGAGGTGCAGAAACTCGTTCGGCCCGTGCGCGTTCGATTGCGGGCCGAGCACCCCCGTCACGAGGAACTGCGTTCCGGGGAAGCGCTGGCCGAGCATGCCCATGAAAGGGATGCTGCCGCCCGTACCCATGTACATCGCGTCGCGACCGAAGAACTCGTGCGACGCTTCCTGCATCGAGCGCTCCAGCCAGGGAGCGGTCGGCGGTGCGTTCCAGCCGCCCATCGCGGATTCGATGCCGAAGGCGACGCGCGTGCCGTACGGCGGATCGCGCTCGAATGTCCGCCTGAGCACGTCGGTCGCGACGGCTGGATCGAGGGTCGGCGGCAGCCGGAACGACAGCTTGAGCGTCGTCTGCGGCCGCAGCACGTTGCCGGCGCTGCGGATCGCCGGGAGCCCGTCGGCTCCGGTCACGCTCAGCGTCGCACGCCAGGTGTTGTTGAGGAGGAGCTCGTAGGGATCGTTCGAAACCGCACGCATCCCGGCCGGCATCGGCATCCGCGCGTGCACCGACGCGCCGAGCACCGCGGCCGTCGCGCGGGCCTGCATGCGGCGGTCCTCCGGTATCGACGTGTTGAGTTCCTCGACGAGGATTGCACCGGAGCCCGCGTCCTCGACGCGCGCGAGCAGCTCGCGCAGCACCCTGAAACTCGACGGCACGATGCCGCTCGCCGTCCCGGAATGCACGCCCTCGGTCAGCACGTCCACGCGCAACGTGCCGATGAGGTTGCCGCGCAACGACGTCGTGCACCAGAGCTGATCGTAGTTGCCGCACTCGGCGTCGAGGCACACCACCAGGCTCGGCACGCCGAGCCGCGCTCCCAATGCATCGATGTGGTGGGCGAGGTCGGGGCTGCCGCTTTCCTCGCTGGCCTCGATGAGCACGACGCAGCGCGCATGCGGGATCCCCTGCGCCTGCAGTGCACGGATCGCGGTGAGCGAGGCGAAGAGCGCGTAGCCGTCGTCCGCTCCGCCGCGGCCGTAGAGTTTTCCGTCGCGCAGTACGGGCGTCCACGGCGCGAGGCCCTCGGACCAGCCCGTGAACTCCGGCTGCTTGTCGAGGTGCCCGTAGAGGAGCACGCAGTCGTTCACGGCCCCGGGCACGTCCACCATCAGCAAGGGCGTGCGCCCCGGGAGGCGGAACACCTCGACCCGCATTCCGGGCAGGGCCTGCGACCCGGCCCAGCGCGCCATGAGCTGCACGGCACGCTCCATGTGGCCATTCGCCTCCCAGTCCGGGTCGAATGTCGGCGACTTGTTCGGGATCCGCACGTACTCGAGGAGTTGCGGCAGGATCGACTCGTCCCAGGCTTGGGCCGTGAATGAACGCAGAAGCTCAGCGCGCATAGATATGTCCATACAAACAACGAATTACGTGAACTATCGAGATTGCGTCGCGATGCTGGGCGGCGTGCATGGCACGCATCCCCGGTTCAGGTGGGGAAGGCGAAGAATGCCAGAGCATTGCGTGTAGTGGCAGTGGCGATGGTGGTGGCTGGCACGCCGCAGCAGGACGCGATCGTCTCGACCACGTGCGGGAGATACTTCGGCTCGTTGCGACGACTGCGCGGCTTGGGCTGCAGGTCGCGGGGCAGGAGGTACGGTGCGTCCGTCTCGACCATCATCCGGTCGAGCGGCACGAACCGCACCAGCTCGCGCAGGTGCTGGCCGCGTCGCTCGTCGCAGATCCAGCCGGTGATGCCGATCGAAAGTCCCATGTCGAGGTAGTCGCGCAACTCACGCTCATCACCGGTGAAGCAGTGCGCGACGCCGCCGGAGAGTCGCGGGAGGTAGTCGCGCAGGATTGCGACGAACGGGTCGTGCGCGTCACGCTGGTGCAGGAAGACCGGCTTGCCCGTCGCGACAGCGAGCGCGAGCTGTGCGCGGAAGGCTCGTTCCTGGTCCGAGTGCGGCGAGAAGTTGCGGAAGAAATCGAGGCCGCATTCACCCGCGGCGCCGACCTCCGGCGCCTGAACCAGTTCGCGCAGCTCAGGCACGGCCTCGTCCGGAAATTCGTGGGCGTGGTGCGGATGAACGCCGGCCGTGGCGCGGAACACCGTCGGATTCGTGCGCACGATGGCGATGGCCGACCGCGTGCTCTCGAGCGTGCTGCCGGTGACGACCATGTGGCCGACGCCCGCCCGGAGGGCAGCAGCGACGACCTCGTCGCGATCGCGGTCGAAGCTGTCGTGGCCGAGGTTCAGGCCGATGTCTACCAGCGGCGCCGTCATGCGATCAGTGGCTCTGGCATTCTCCGCGGCCTCGCACCGCAGGGACGCGGCGCGGACGGCATTGTAGCCACCTCCGCCAGCCGTCGCCGCTCGTGACGGGCCTCGCCTGTTCGCTCATACTCGGAGGCGTCGAAGGGCTGTTGCCGGCAGTGCGCCCTGTGCCTGCCGCTCGGTGGGGTCGAGGGAACACCAGCAAGATGCGCAAGCGCAGCGATCCGCTGCAACTCGCCCTGTGGGCACCGCGCGAAGCGACGCCAGGTTGGGATGTCCGCATCAGTCGCCGTGCGCGGCGCCTCTCGATGCGGGTGTTCCCTGGAGGGCGCGTCGAAGTCGTGGTGCCGCCGGGTGTCGGCATTCCGGCCGTGGAACGCTTCGTCGCGCGCCACCGCGAATGGGCCGA
>JAGOXN010000186.1 GCA_018059685.1 Steroidobacteraceae bacterium
TGACGCCCCGGACCCGGGCTCGAGCCGCGCGCCGTACCGGCTGTATAACATCGGCAATAACCGGCCCGTCGAGCTGATGCGCTACATCGAGGTACTCGAGGAGTGCCTCGGACGGAAGGCCGAGAAGAACCTGCTGCCCCTGCAGCAGGGGGACGTGCCCGACACCTGGGCCGACATCGACGACCTGCAGCGGGACGTGGCCTATACGCCTGCCACGCCGGTCGAGACCGGCATCCGGCGCTTCGTCGACTGGTATCTCGAGTACTACAAGACTGGCGGCCCCGCGCCCGCGAGGGTCGTGAACCTCGGCTGACGGGGAGGGGACATTCTCCTTTTTCCCAGGGAAAAAGGAGAATGTCCCCTGGCGCCTGGCGGCTTTCCCCAGGAAATTCGGAATGTCCCCTTTTTGCTGCCTCTGCGGATAAAATCGCCGCCCGCTAAGGTCATTTCGCCCTGGAACGGGCAGGCGATCATGTATTCCGGCAAACCACCCATCACCGATCGGCGCATACGCATCGCAGTCGTCGGCTGCGGGCGTATCTCGACGAATCACTTCGGCGCCGTCGAGCGCCACTCGGACCGGATCGAACTCACTGCGGTCTGTGACGACGATCCGAAGGTACTGCAGCAGGCGGTCGCGAAGACGGGCGCACGCGGCTTCGCGGACTATTCCGAGTTGCTCGCAGCCGGCGTGGCGGACGTCGTAGCCCTCTGTACGCCGAGTGGTCTGCATCCGGCGCAGGCCATCCAGGCGGCGCACGCCGGGTGTCATGTGATGACCGAGAAACCGATGGCGACGCGCTGGGCCGACGGGCTCGAGATGGTGCGGGAGTGCGACCGGGCAGGTGTGCGGCTGTTCGTGGTGAAACAGAACCGCCGCAACGCGACGCTACAGCTCGTGAAACGCGCCGTGGACGGTGGTCGGTTCGGCCGAATCTTCATGGTGACCATCAACGTGTTCTGGGCGCGGCCGCAGTCCTATTACGACAGCGCCCCCTGGCGCGGCACCTGGGAGTTTGACGGCGGCGCACTGATGAACCAGGCGAGTCACTACGTGGACCTCGTGGACTGGCTGATCGGGCCCGTCGAGAGCGTGCAGGCCTATGTCGCTACGCTGGCGCGGAACATCCAGGTGGAGGACACTGCCACGGTCGGCGTACGCTGGCGCTCCGGCGCGCTGGGCTCGGTCAACGTGACGATGCTCGCTTTCCCGAGAAATCTCGAGGGCTCCATTACGATCATCGGCGAGCGTGGCACGGTGAAGGTGGGTGGAGTCGCGGTGAATCAGATCGAGCAATGGGAGTTTGCCGACGAGCACCCGGACGACCAGCGCGTCCGCGAGGCTAGCTACGAGACGACATCCGTCTATGGCTTCGGCCACCCGCTCTATTACGACAATGTGATCCGCACGTTGCGTGGCGAGTGCGAACCCGAGACGGATGGACGGGAGGGCCTGCGCTCGCTCGAGGTCCTGATCGCAAGCTACCTGTCGGCGCGCGACCATCGTCGCGTGGCACTCCCGCTGCAGTATTGAAAATGGCGGGCGTGACGGTACATTCGACCGCGATCGTGGACCCGGGCGCCACGATTGGTGACGGCACGCGCATCTGGCACTGGGTGCACGTCTGCGCTGGCGCGGTCATTGGGCGTGGGTGCTCGCTCGGCCAGAACGTCTTCGTCGGCAACCGTGTGCGCATCGGCGACAACGTGAAGATCCAGAACAACGTGTCGGTCTACGACAACGTGACGCTCGAGGACGACGTCTTCTGCGGCCCGAGCATGGTGTTCACCAACGTCTACAACCCGCGATCGGCGATCACGCGCAAGGACGAGTATCGCGACACGGTCGTGAGGCGGGGCGCCACGCTCGGCGCGAACTGCACGATCGTTTGTGGTGTCGAGATTGGGGAACACGCGTTTGTCGGTGCCGGAGCGGTTGTGAACCGCAACGTACCGCCATTCGCACTGATGCTCGGAGTGCCGGCGCGGCACGCGGGCTGGATCAGCCGACATGGCGAACGCCTTTCGCTGCCGGTCTCTGGCGATGGCGAGACCACGTGTTCACACACTGGCGACCGCTACGTGCTCCGATCAGGCGCCGTACAACTCGAGTCGGGCGCCTGACGGGCCGCGACTCGGCCTCGGGATTCCGCAGTGCACATCACCGGCGGTGACGACTCCCATCGCATGAAATCCACCGTGATCCTCGGTGCGACCATTGGATCGTCGTGTGGGCATGGTTCGGTCGAGGAGTGATGCACATGATAAAGCGCCCGCCGAGTCCGGCCTGGACGAACCTTCAGGCGCATGCCGCGACGCTCGGCAGCTACCACCTGCGCGAGATCATCAGTGACGACCCGCAACGCTTCGAACGGATGAGCGTCACCGCGCTCGATGTCCTCTACGACTTCACGCGCCAGCGCGTGACGGCCGAGACGATCGGGCTGTTGCTCGATCTTGCGCGCAGCTGTGACCTCATGGGACGCATTCGCGCGTTGTTCGCAGGCGATTCAGTGAACAACACCGAAGGCCGCGCGGCCATGCATATGGCGCTGCGCAACCGGTCTGATCGTCCAATGCACGCGGGCGGCCGCGACGTGATGCCCGAGGTGCGCGCCGAGCTCGCGAAAATGCGCGACTTCGTCACCGGCGTGCACGAGGGCCGCATCACGGGCGTGGGCGGCCGGCGCTTCACCGACGTGGTCAACATCGGTATCGGTGGCTCCGACCTCGGTGTCGTAATGGCGACCGAGGCGCTCGGCCGGTTCCGCAATCGTGCGGTCCGCCTGCATTGCGTGTCGAACATTGACGGTGTCGAACTCGCCGAAGTCATGGAGCAGGTGGATCCAGCAACCACACTGTTCGTGATCTGCTCGAAGACCTTCACGACCCAGGAAACTCTGGCCAACGCCGCGTCGGCTCGCGAGTGGCTCGCGGGCGAACTCGGCGAGTCGGCCGTCGGGCGGCACTTCGTGGCGGTCTCGACCAACCACGCTGCGATGGACGCGTTCGGCATCGCTCCGGACTCGCGATTCACGATGTGGGACTGGGTCGGGGGCCGTTATTCGCTCTGGTCGGCCGTCGGCTTGTCGATCGCGCTTGCGCTCGGCTGGCAGCCGTTCGAGCTGCTGCTCGCCGGCGGCCACGACATGGACGAGCATTTCCGCAATGCGCCGCTCGAAGCCAACCTGCCGGTGCTGATGGGCCTCATCGGGGTGTGGAACTCGAACTTCCTCGGTCTCGAGTCGCTCGCGGTACTGCCCTACGACCGGCGTTTGCACCGGTTTCCCGCGTACCTGCAGCAACTCGAAATGGAGTCGAACGGCAAGTCGGTGACGCGCGAAGGTCGGCCGGTCAGCTGTGGCACCGGGATCGTGGTCTGGGGCGAGCCTGGCAACAATGCCCAGCACTCGTTCTTCCAGCTGCTGCACCAGGGCACCGCGCGCGTGGCCATGGACTTCATTGCGCCGGTGAACGCCTCGAGCCGCTTCCAGGGGCAGCACGATCTTGCGCTGGCCAACTGCTTCGCGCAGGCCGAGGCCTTCGCATTCGGACAGACGGAGGAACAGGTGCGGACCGACCTCATGTCGAAGGGCGTGTCGACCGGGGAGATCGCGCGCCTCGTCCCGCACAAGGTGCACGTAGGCAACCGTCCCTCGAGCCTGATCCTCTTCCCGAGACTCGGTCCGCGGACGCTCGGTCGCCTCATCGCGTGGTACGAGCACAAGGTGTTCGTGCAGAGCGTCATCTGGGACAACAATTCCTTCGACCAGTGGGGCGTGGAACTCGGCAAGAAGCTTGCGGGTTCGATGGCGCCTGCGGTACGCGCGGCCGAATGGCGCGACGGGCCGCCGCATGTCCAGAAGCTGCTCGGTGTCGTCGGCCGCTGGCGCGGCGCGCAGGCCGGCGGTTAGCATTTCGCGATGAAGGGAAGCATGACTGCCCTGCTTGCGGCAGGGTCGCTGGCAAGCGCCGCCGCGGTCGCCGGTGAGCCGTGGATCGCCCCCGGCGACACGCTGGTGCGGCACGACATTCAGCTGCTCGTCGACGAAGGCGTCATCGACCTTCCGATGTCATCCTGGCCGATCGCGGTGTCCGACCTGGCGGCTGCGCTCGATGGGGTGCGCGCGCAGCAGACCTCGGCGCAGTCCCAACCGAATCCGACTGGCAGCGGTTCACCCGTACTGACGCGGGCCCAGGCGGCGGCGGTCGCGCATCTACGCAAGATCGCTGCGGAGGGACGTCCGACGATCGGGGTCGAGCTGGGCGGCGCAGCGCGTCCGACCACGCTGCGGACCTTCGAGGACACGCCACGGGAAGAAGGTGAAGCGACCGCATGGGCCAGCGGATTTCTCGGCAGCCGGTGGGGTGCGCGGCTCGAGCTCACCGGGGTCGTGGACCCTGACGACGACAAGGACATACGCCTCGACGGCTCGTATTTCGCTGGCAAGTTCGGCAACTGGATCGTCACGGCCGGCGCGCAGGAGCGGTGGTGGGGTTCGGGCTGGCAGGGCAGCCTGATCCTCTCGAACAACGCCCGCCCGGTGCCCGCGCTTGCGCTCGATCGCGCCGTGTCGACGCCGTTCGAAACGAAGTGGCTCAGCTGGATCGGTCCCTGGCGCCTCACGACCTTCATGGGGTACATGGAAGGCGGCCGGCAGGATTACGACCATCCGCTGCTGTTCGGCTTTCGCCTGTCGGCCCGGCCGCTCGACGGCCTGGAAGTCAGCCTGGAGCGAACGGCCCAGTGGTGCGGCGAGGGCCGCTCCTGCAACTGGGACGATTTCTGGAATCTCTGGTCGGGAAACGACAATGCGGGCGAGAACGTGGCCGCGGAGGACGAGCCGGGCAACCAGCTCGCGGGCTGGGACATCCGCTGGGCCTCGCCGATCGGCGACTGGAACTATGCGCTCTACAACCAGCACACGGGTGAATCGATCGACAACCAGATCCCGCGCCCCTATCGCAGCATGGACCTTGCCGGGCTCGAGACCTGGGGAGGGTCCGACGACGGCAGTTCCTGGCGGGCGGGCATCGAATGGGCGAACACCCGGTGTGGCGGTACCGAAGACGGCTTGAAGCTCTGGGACTGCGCGTACAACAACGGCATCTTCAATGTCGAAGGCTACCGCTCGCGCGGCCGACCGCTCGGTCACTCGATGGACGGTGACGGCGACACCTGGGGCCTGCGCTACGTGCGGGTCGGTGCTTCGG
Source organism: Steroidobacteraceae bacterium (assembly GCA_018059685.1). Classification (GTDB taxonomy): domain Bacteria; phylum Pseudomonadota; class Gammaproteobacteria; order Steroidobacterales; family Steroidobacteraceae; genus RPQJ01. The sequence goes on from JAGOXN010000186.1 coordinate 5,215, forward strand.
CCGCAACATTCACAGCCCTGGCGCGTTTCACCAACGTCAACGAGGGCGGCGCGGTGCCGGACACGCGCCACAGTGTTGCGCCCGGGCCGGAGGACTGGTGGAGCCTCGACCTCATCTACCGGCGCGCGCTCGGCAGCGGCTGGGTCGAGGCGAGCGCCGGCGGTGACTACCAGGATCGGTCCTGGAACGACACCGACGCCATCCTGCCGCGCGTCGCGGTGACGTGGCACCACGAGTTTTGAGCGGCGCACGGGCCCATCGCGGGGCGCAAGCGCAGTTCCGGGGCCACGCGCGGCGCCGGGCGCCGCCGCTCGTTGCGGGCGTCCTGGCATTGACGGCCTGGGTCCCTGTGCGCGCCGAGCCGTGGGTGGCGCCCGGCGACGTGATCCTGCGTCACGACCTGCAGCGATTGAGCGACTCGGGCCTCCTCGCGGGCCCGCTCCTGAGCTGGCCGGTCCCCTGGTCGCAGGTGCTGCGGTCGCTGGACGGCCTCGACAACCAGCAGCTCGAGCGTGGCCTGAGTGCAGCAGTCGAACGACTGCGTGCGAGGGCACAGCGCGAGAC
>JAGOXN010000187.1 GCA_018059685.1 Steroidobacteraceae bacterium
GACCCTGCATCTCCGGGATCGACGCATCGCGCGCCAGTGCTGCGAGCCACGCGACCTCGACGCGGACCCGTGCCCGCACCAGCCCGGCCTCGCTCAGGAGCTGGCGCAGCTCCAGGCAGCGCGCGGCATAGCGGCCATCCACGGGGGAGAGCGCCGTCAGGGGGGTCACGTTCATGCGGGAATCCGCAGGATGTTAAGATTCCGGATGATACCGCAGGCCCGGTCCGAGGCGCCTGCGTCCTCTCACCGGAGTCCTCATGTCCGCAGACGAGTTCCGCGTGGAGCGCGACAGCATGGGCGAGTTGCGCGTGCCGGCACATGCCCTCTGGGGAGCGCAGACCCAGCGCGCGATCCAGAACTTCCAGATCAGCGGGCTCGCCATGCCGCGGCGCTTCATCCAGGCCTTGGGGCTGGTCAAGTGGGCCGCCGCTGGCGCCAGTCTCGAACTCGGCGACCTCGACCGGGTGCGTGCCGTCGCGATCCGGAAGGCGGCGCTCGAGGTCGCGGAGGGACTGCACGACGCACATTTCCCGCTGGACGTGTTCCAGACCGGGTCGGGCACGAGCAGCAACATGAACGCGAACGAGGTGATCGCCCGCCTCGCGACCCGGTATGCCGATGGCATGCCGGTGCATCCGAACGACGACGTCAATCGCGGGCAGAGCAGCAACGACGTGATCCCGACCGCGATCCACCTCGGGGCGGCCCTTTCGATCAGCGGACACCTGCTGCCGGCCCTCAAGGAACTCTCGGCGACGATCGGCCGCAAGGCCTCGGACGTGGGCGACGTCGTGAAGACGGGTCGCACGCATCTCATGGATGCCATGCCGGTGACGCTCGGGCAGGAAATGGGAGCGTGGCGCACGCAGGTCGAGGATGGCATCGCACGGATCCACGCGGTGCGCCCGCGCCTGCATGCGCTCGCCCAAGGGGGCACCGCCGTCGGCAGCGGTATCAACGCCCCGCCGGAGTTCGCGACGCGGGTTGCCGTGCTGCTGTCGCGCCAGACGGGCCTCGATCTGCGCCCGAGCCGCGATTTGTTCGCCGCCATTGCGTCTCAGGACACCGCGGTCGAGGTGTCGGGCCTGCTGCGCACGCTCGCGGTGAGCCTGATGAAGATCGCGAACGATCTGCGCTGGATGAACAGTGGACCACTCGCGGGTCTCGGCGAGATCGCGTTGCTGGCCCTGCAGCCCGGCAGCAGCATCATGCCGGGCAAGGTGAACCCGGTCATGCCGGAGGCGGTCTGCATGGTCGCTGCCCAGGTGATCGGCAACGACGTCACGATCACGGTCGCGGGCCAATCCGGCAATTTCCAGCTCAACACCATGCTGCCGGTGATTGCCTACAACCTCCTGCAGAGCATCGACCTGCTCGGCAATGCGGCGCATGCACTCGCACGCAGCGCGATCGCGGGATTCGCGGTGAATACGCGCAGGCTCGCTGCGGCGCTCGATCGCAATCCCATGCTCGTGACGGCGCTGAACCCCGTGATCGGCTACGACAAGGCGGTCGCGATCGCCAAGCGGGCGTATGCGGAGGGTCGGCCGGTACGCGAGGTCGCAGCCGAGATGACCGACCTCGGCGAGGAGCGTCTCGCGAAGCTGCTCGATCCGGCCGATCTCACGCGGGGAGGCGTGCGTCACGGCGCCCCGGGGGACTGATTGGCAGATACGGACTCCAACCGGCAGTTGCGTGACCGCATCGTCGAGAGACTGCGTGGCAGTGCGCCCGGCGGCGACGCGCAGCATGCGTGGATCGGTGGCCTGCCACCCGAGCTGTCGGAGAAGCTGCGCGGGTGGGTCCCGGCGACGCTCGCGCATGCGGCGGTGATGGTCCCGATCGTCGAGCGTCCGCAGGGACTCCGCCTGCTGTTCACGCAGCGTGCCTCCCATCTCAAGAACCACCCGGGCCAGATCAGCTTCCCGGGCGGTCGCATCGAGGCCGGCGATCCGGGCCCCTGGGAGGCGGCGCTGCGCGAGACCGAGGAGGAGATCGGGCTTTCCCGGCGGCACGTCGCGCTGGTCGGGTACCTGCACGACCACCTCGTGATATCGGGGTATATCGTCACACCCGTCGTGACCTTCGTCGCGCCGGACTTCGAGCTCACTCTCGATCCGACCGAGGTCGATGAGGTGTTCGAGGTGCCGCTGCTGCACGTGCTCGACCGCGGCAACCACGTGATGCAGACCCGGCAATACTTCGGGCACGCCTTCGTTTCCTACGACATCCCCTATCAGGGACGCAACATCTGGGGTGCGACGGCCGGGATGCTGATGTCACTGTGTCGCGTGCTCGAGGAGCATTGAAGATGCCGATCGATCGGCTGCTCGGGATCATGGCGCGACTTCGCGACCCGCAGGGCGGCTGCCCGTGGGACCTCGGGCAGGACTGGTCCACGATCGCGCCGCACACGATCGAGGAAGCCTACGAACTCGCGGATGCCATCGAGCGCGGCGACCCGGCCGGTGTGCGGGACGAATTGGGCGACGTCCTGTTCCAGGTCGTGTTCCAGGCCCGCATCGCCGAGGAGCGCGGCCTGTTCGCCTTTCGCGACGTCGTGCACGCCATCAGCGACAAGCTCGAGCGTCGCCATCCGCACGTCTTTGCGTCGGCACAGGCCGGCAGCGCAGCGGAGCAGACCCGCGCCTGGGAGGCACACAAGGCCGCCGAACGGGATGCGGCGGGTACGGGTGGCGGAGCGCTGGACGGAGTCGCCCGCGCGCTGCCCGCGCTCAGCCGCGCCGCGAAGCTCGGGCGCCGCGCGTCGCATGTCGGATTCGACTGGTCGCAGGCCCGCGGCGTGCTCGACAAGGTCAGTGAGGAGGTCGAGGAACTGCGCGAAGCGACGCAGCGCGCCGACGCAGCCGCGACGCGCGGCGAGCTCGGCGACCTGTTGTTCAGCGTCGCGCAGCTCGCCCGACATCTCGAGGTCGATCCCGAGTCGGCGCTGCGCGAAGCCTGCGACAAGTTCGAGCGGCGTTTTCGCCACATGGAGGGCGGCCTCGCCGCGCAAGGCCTCGGGCCCGCGCAGGTCGACGCCGCCGGGCTGGAGAGACTGTGGGCCAGGGCCAAGCAGGAGACCGGCTGACGGCGCGGCTCGCGGGCCTGCGCACGGCGCTCCCCGGCTGCCTGGTCCGCGACCGTCGCAGGCTCGCCGCGGTCCTGGATCGACTCGCGCAGCGCGGCCCGCGCGTCGACCCGCGCGCGCTGGACCGTCTCGAACGGCAGGTGGCAGCGTCAGTCGCCGACTGCGAGGCGCGGCGTCGGACCGTACCAGCGATCGCCTACGACGAATCCCTGCCCGTGCATGCACGGCGCCGCGCGATTGCCGCGGCGATCGCCGAGCACCCGGTCATCATCGTGAGCGGAGCGACGGGCAGCGGCAAGAGCACGCAGATTCCGAGGATCTGCCTGGAGATGGGGCGCGGCGTCGCGGGACTCATCGGCCATACCCAGCCGCGGCGCATCGCCGCACAGGCGCTCGCGCACCGCCTGAGCGCCGAACTGGGCTCGACACCCGGCGACCTCGTTGGCTACCAGGTCCGCTTCGCGGACCGCACCGGCCCCCGCACGCTCGTGAAACTCATGACCGACGGGCTGCTGCTGCGGGAACTCGAGGGCGATCCCTGGCTCGAGCGCTACGACACCCTGATCATCGACGAGGCGCACGAGCGGAGCCTCAACGTCGACTTCCTGCTCGGCGTTTGCAAGCGCCTCGTCGCCTGGCGTCCGGAACTACGCGTCGTCGTGACCTCGGCGACGATCGAGACCGCGCGTTTCTCCGAGTACTTCGACGGCGCCCCGGTCGTCGACGTGGAGGGACGCAGCTTCCCGGTCGAAGTCCGCTATCGACCGCTCTCTGAGGACGACGCCGAGGCGCCGTCCCTGCCGGAGGCGATCGCGGCGGCGCTGGCCGAACTCGGCTCGGATGCACGCGGCATCGCCGGCGACGCGCTCGTGTTCCTGCCGGGCGAGAAGCAGATTGCCGAGGCACGCGAGCATCTGGTGCGCGACGGCGATTGCGGCTGGGAGGTGGTGGCCCTGTACGCGCGCCTCGGGACGGCGGATCAGGAACGCGTATTCGCGCCACACGCGCGACGGCGCATCGTGCTCGCGACCAACGTTGCGGAGACCTCGCTCACGATTCCCGGCGTGCGATACGTCATCGACAGCGGCCTGGCCCGGGTGAGCCGCTACAGTCCGCGCGCGAAGATCCAGCGACTGCCCATCGAACCGGTCTCGCGCGCGAGCGCAGAACAGCGCAAGGGTCGCTGCGGGCGCGTCGGCGAGGGCATCTGCATCCGCCTGTACGGCGAAGCGGACTACGCGGCCCGTCCCGAGTACACCGATCCAGAGATCCTGCGCACCAATCTTGCGAGCCTGATCCTGCGCATGGCGGCGCTGGGTCTCGGCACGCCCGAAGACTTCCCGTTCCTCGACCGTCCCGACGTCCGGCTGCTGAATGACGGTCGCCGCCTGCTGCTGGAACTCGGTGCCGTCGACGGCGATCTGCGCATCACGCGGCTCGGTCGCCAGATGGCGACCCTGCCGGTCGATCCCCGCATCGCACGGGTCCTCGTCGAGGCGGCCCGGCTCGCGTGCCTGGGCGAGGCGCTGGTCGTCGCGGCGTTTCTCAGCATCCAGGATCCGCGGGAACGGCCGTCCGGGAGCACGCAGGTGGCAGAAGAGCGCCACGCGCAGTTCGCCGATGACCGCTCCGATTTCCTCACCGTCCTGAGCCTCTGGCGCGCGGCCCGCGAGGCGGGGGCGGGCGGCAATCGCGCGTTGCGTCGCTGGTGCAGGGCAAATGTCCTCTCGTACCTGCGCATGCGGGAATGGCAGGACCTGCACGACCAGTTGCGCGAGTTGATGGCCGCGCAGGGTCATGGCGCCCGCGACGAGCCTGCGCCGGCGGCACGGCTGCACCAGGCGATCCTGGCCGGGTTCCTCGGCGGGATCGGCGTGCTCGAGGAGGGTCGGGTGTATCTCGGCGCGCGGGACGTGCGGTTCGTAATCGCCCCGGGTACACCGCTGCAGAAGCGCTCGCCACGATGGGTCGTCGCGGCCAGCCTGGTCGAAACGCAGCGGCTGTATGCGCGCATGGTGGCGCAGGTGCAGCCGTCATGGATCGAATCGGCCGGCGCGCACCTCGTGCGGCGCAGCTACGGCGATGCCCGGTGGGACGAGCTGCGTGGCATGTCCCTCGCCCGGGAAACGGTCTCGCTGTACGGGCGCGTCCTGAGCAGCGGTCGTGAGGTGAACTTCGCCGCGATCGACCCGGCAATGGCACGGCGAATGTTCGTCGAGGAAGCGCTGGTGCGGCGGCGCTCCGGACTGCGCGAACCGTTCCTGGATCGCAACGCGAGCCAGCAGGCCGGGATCGCTGTCCTCGAGTCGAAGCTGCGCAGGCGCGATCTCCTCGCAACGGACGACGCCCTCGCAGGCTTCTACCTCGGGCGGATCCCGGACGACGTTGCCACCACGCGTAGTTTCGAGCACTGGTGGCGAGCGGCTGAGCGCCGCCATGCGCACCTGCTCGACATGCCGCGCGAGGCGATGCTCGCGCGAGCGCTGCCCGAGTTCGAGCCCGCGGCGTTTCCCGATGCGCTCGACGTTGATGGCAACGCACTGCGGCTCGACTACAGGTTCGACCCGACCGACCCGGGCGACGGCGTCACGATCGACGTCCCGCTCCCGCTGCTGCCATTCGTTTCGAGGTCGCGACTCGAATGGCTGGTGCCGGGCATGCTGCGCGACAAGGTCATCGCGCTG
>JAGOXN010000027.1 GCA_018059685.1 Steroidobacteraceae bacterium
TCAGCAGCGCGGGTCGAACGCCGGTCGGTTCGCGCCACGCGCCGGTTCTGGTATGGGTCATGGAAGGATCCCCACGGGATAATCTTGGGTAGCGATCCTAGGGCTCTATAGTGTTATAGTCAAGTACAACACCATGCCAATGCGCCCCCGCGCCGCGACCGGTGTCCGCGGCACAACAGGCCCGGGTGCCGGCGGTACGGGCCAAGCCCGGGTCGGGTGCTGTGGAGGCGACGGGCCCGGGTACCTGGTCAGGTGCCGGCGGTTCGCGCCCGGGCGAGGTACCTCGGCTCGATCTGGGTCAGATCCGCGGTGATGCGCGCAGCTTCGGCGAGAATCGCATCCGGTGGATCCTTTATCTCCGTTGCAGACTTCAGGGCGGGCTCGCCCTGGGCTGTGCGACGGGTGTTCTCCCGCACCAGCTGGTCCGCGGCGCGCGCCTCGCGCTCCGCCTTGCGCGCGGTGAGGTTCAATGACACCGCCTTCTCCTCGCGCATCTCGTCGAGGGCATGGATTTCCGCGACCTCGAAGCGGAAATCGGGGTCCGTGGCGATGCGCTCGTCGTGGCTGCGCTGCAGTTCGGCCAGGATGGGACCAAATGTACCCTCGCGCTTGTAGGGTGCCGGCCGGATGCGATTCCAGGGCAGCGCGGCCTCCCGCGAGCTCTCTCCGACCTCGTCGGGACTGATGGCAGAGGGCAGGCGGATGTCGGGGACCACGCCCTTGTTCTGCGTACTGTCGCCGGTCACGCGGTAGTACATGCCGATGGTCACGGTGAGCTGGCCGTACCCGGGGTCCTGGCCGAGCGCGTAGCGATCGAGCGGGTAGAGATTCTGCACGGATCCCTTGCCGTAGGTCTCCTGGCCGATCACCACGCCGCGGCCGTAGTCCTGCATCGCTGCGGCGAAGATTTCCGAGGCCGAGGCGCTGAACCGGTCCACGAGGATGGTGAGCGGCCCGTCGTAGACCGCGTCCTGGTCCTCGGATTCGAGGACTTCGACCCGTCCGCCGGTTTCGCGCAGCTGCACCACCGGCCCCTTCGGCACGAACAGATTCACGAGCCCCACCGCCTCGGTGAGGTGGCCGCCGCCATTCTCACGCAGGTCGAGCACCAGGCCGTCGATGCCGCCTTCCGCCTTGAACTCCGCGAGGAGCCTGCGGACGTCGCGCGTCGTGCTGCGGTAGTCGTCGTCGCCCGCCACCCGGGCGTTGTAGTCCTGGTAGAACGACGGCACGGTGATCACGCCGATCCGCAGTTCACGGTCGCCGCGCTTCACCTTGCGCAGCTCCTTGCTGGCCGCCTGCGCATCGAGTGTGATCCTGGCACGCGCCAGCGAGACAGTGCGCTCCGAACTGCCCGGGGCCGAGTTGCCGGGCTGGATCTGCAGGCGCACGAGGGAGCCCTGTGGTCCGCGGATCAACTGCACGACGTCGTCGAGTCGCCAGCCGACGACGTCCACCATCTCGCCCGACTTGCCCTGACCGACGGCCAGGATGCGATCGGTGGCCTTGATCTCGCCGCTCTTCTGTGCCGAGCCGCCGGGCAGGATCTCCATGATCGTCACGTAGTCGTCGATCACCTGCAGCGATGCGCCGATGCCCTCGTACGAGAGGCTCATCTGAATGCGGTACTCCTCGGAATTACGCGGCGAGAAGTAGCTCGAATGCGGATCGAACACGTGAGCGAACGCGTTCATGAAATTCTCGAAGACGTCGTCTGACGTCACCTGTTCGCTGCGCTTCGCGGCCCGCTCGTAGCGCTTGCGGAGAATGTCGCGCGTCTCCGGCCAGGTCTTGTCGGTCAGCATCAGCGAGATCGCGTCGTTCTTCACGCGTTTGCGCCACAGCTCGTTCAGCTCATCCGTGCTGGCGGCCCACGGCGCATCCTTCCGGTCGAACTCGAAGGACTCCTCGAGCGTGAAATCGGGCTCCTTTTCGAGCAGCCCGAGCGCGTACAGCATGCGTTCGCGGTTGCGTTCCTGGAATCGGTTGAAAATGGCGAAGGCCGGCTCGAGCTTGCCGGTGGTGACAGCGTCGTCGAACTGGTACCGGTAGCGCTCGAACTCGGCGATGTCGCTGGCGAGGAAGTAGCTGCGCGTCCCGTCGAGGGACTCGAGGTAGCGGTCCAGGACGAGCGAGGAAACCGGGTCGTTCACGGGCGCCTGGCGGTAATGCGAGCGCTCGAACATGCTGCTCACGAGCCGCGCCACCTTGGCCTGCCGCTCGGTCGGGGCAAAGTCGGTCGTTGCCGCACCGGCGATCGACGACGGCGCGCGCGCGGTCCCGAGCAACAGGACTGCGATCGCGATGACGGCCACAGCCAGTGCCGTCGCCCCGGCACGGCCCGCGCCGCGACCCCGGGCGGCAGATTCGTCCGACGGTCCTGCCTGATACACTGCCAAGTTTCCTCTTCCGACGGGTTCGTCGACCCAAGGCTAGAGATACGCCCGGCCCCGATCAAGCACCGCAGCGTGAAAAACTGACCAGACCATGCGGCCCCTCACCGTCCTGACCGGCATCGTGCTCGGTTCGGCAGCCTCGACGACCTTCGCGTTGGCGGCGACCCTCGTGGTTTTCCTGATCCTGGCCGGGGAACAACCCCAGTTCCGGGCGGAATTGCCGTTGCTTGGCGCCTATCTGGGCATCTTCAGCGCTTTGACCGCGCTCGCGGCCCTCGGTTTCATCGGCGTGCTCAGGAACCGGCCCTGGCGCAGGTGGGCCCAGGCGGCGATGTGGGGTGCCCTGGTCAGCCTCGCCGCGCTGTACTGGTCGACCCGCCCCTGACCGGGGTCGGGACCCGGGGCGCGAGCAGCCCTCGGGCCGACCGCCAGACGGCGATCAGCGCGGCGGGCCCGAGCAGCAGCACCCATGATGCCGCACGCAGGCGGGCGAGATCCGCGTAGAAGTCGGCCAGGAACTGCAGCGGGCCGCCCCGGGCGTATGGGCCGAGCGTCAGTACGCCGGTGAAATAAACGAGCACGGGCAGGACCAGGGCGCCGAACAGGAGCGCCCCGAGCAGCCATCGAGCATGCCGTCCCCGGATCACGGTCGCGATCCTGAGCGCTGGCCGCCAAAACCGCAACCGCGCTCATTGAGTATGATCCGCGGCATGGTGCAGCAGGTGCGTACCGCGGTGATCGGCGTCGGCTACCTCGGCCGGTTTCACGCGCAGAAGTATGCGGCAGTGCCGCAGTCGCGCCTCGTCGCGGTGGTCGATACCGACCGCGACGCGCGTGAACGCGTCGCGGCCGAGGTCGGGTGCAGGGCCGTGGCCGAATATCGGGAGATCTTCGGCGAAGTCGACGCGGTCAGCATCGCGACACCCACTCCACTGCACTTCCCGATCGGACGGGAATGCCTCGAGCGGGGCGTGCACGTGCTGGTCGAGAAGCCGGTGACCGGGACGCTCGAGGAGGGGCGAGCCCTCGTCGAGACAGCGGCCCGCTCGGGTCGCATCCTGCAGGTGGGACACCTCGAACGCTTCAACGCGGCAATCCTCGCCCTGGAGGGTACGCTCGGCCGGCCCCGCTTCATCGAGTCACATCGGCTCGCGCCATTCCGGGAGCGCGGCACGGACGTCAACGTCGTGCTCGACCTGATGATCCACGACATCGACCTGATCCAGAGTCTCGTCGGCGCGCCGATCGAGTCGATCGACGCCGTCGGCGCATCGGTGTTCTCGGCGGGTCTCGACATCGCCAATGCGCGGATCCGTTACGCCGGCGGCTGCGTCGCCAACACGACCGCGAGCCGCGTGAGCCTGAAGATGGAGCGCAAGTTGCGCCTGTTCCAGGACGATGCGTACGTCTCGATCGACCTGCAGCAGAAGGTCCTCACCATCGTGCGCAAGCCGCCCGCGGGGCAGCCGGCGACGCCGGGGCAGGTCGTGATCGAGGAGCGCAGCTACGAGCAGGGCGATGCGCTCGGCCTCGAGATCGGATCGTTCCTGCGTTCGATACTCGAGGGGCGGCCGCCGGTGGTGTCGGGCGAGGACGGCCTGCGCGCGCTCGACACTGCCATCCGGATCACGCGGCTGGTCCAGGAGGGAGGGTGGACGCAGTGAAACGCCGGCACCATGCCGGGAGGAACCTGAGCCAGGCCGTGAATATCGAGGACCTGCGGCGCATGGCGCGCCGCCGGTTGCCGAACTTCAGCTTCGAGTACGTCGAGGGCGGCGCCGAGGACGAGATCTCGCTCAAGCGCAATCGCGACGTTTTCGAGCGCATCACGTGGCTGCCGCGCACGCTTGCCAGCGTCGGCTCCCCGGACCTCTCGACCCGGATCTTCGGACAGACCTGCCACCTGCCGCTCGTCATCGCACCGACGGGGTTCAACGGCCTGCTCTGGCCGAAGGGTGACCTGGCGCTCGCAAAGGCGGCCGCGGCCGCCGGCGTCCCGTTCACCCTCAGCACGGTCTCGAACTACCCGCTCGCGGGCATGATGCGCGAAGTGGAGGGGCAGGTCTGGTTCCAGCTCTATCCGGTCAAGGACGAGACCGTGGTCGACCAACTGATCGATCGCGCGCGCGAGGCCGGCTGCCAGGTCATGGTGGTCACGACGGACGTGCCGGTCTTCGGCGCCCGGGAGTGGGACCAGCGCAATTACCGCGCGCCGATGAAGCTCCGCGCCGCGAGCGTGCTCGACGTCCTGGGGCACCCGCGCTGGCTCTGGCAGGTGATGATTCCGGGTGGCGCGCCGAAGTTCGAGAACCTCGTCGAATTCCTGCCGCCGGGGGCCCATTCGGCCATGGTCGGTGCGCGCTACATGGGCACGCAGATCAACGCGAGGCTCGCGTGGTCGGACATCGAGCGGATGCGGTCACGCTGGCCCGGCAAGCTGGTGCTGAAGGGCGTGCTCTGCGTCGAGGACGCGCGCCGCGCCGTCGAGTCCGGGGCCGACGGCATCGTGCTGTCGAACCACGGCGGACGCCAGCTCGACTCCGCCGTATCGGGCCTCGAACTGCTGCCCTCGATCGCGAGCGAAGTCCGCGACCGGATCACCGTGCTGGTCGACGGTGGATTCCGGCGCGGTTCCGACGTGCTGAAGGCGGTGGCGCTCGGTGCGCACGGGGTGATGATCGGCCGCGCGGCGCTCTACGGCCTGGCGGCGGGCGGCGAGGCCGGGGCCACCTGCGCGCTCGGCCTGCTGCGGGCCGAGATGGAGCGCGCGATGATCCTGCTCGGGTGCCGCACGATCGGTGAACTCGGGCGGCACCTGATCAGGACCTGACGGCCGGGCGGACCCCGTGGCCGACCGCGACGGCTGACCTCAACGCTGCGCAGTCCGCCGGGTGCGGCGGCCTGATGTCGAATCCCCGGGTGACCACGCGCGGCCCGTGCGTTCCTCGATGTAGCGGCGGATCAGCCGGCGCACGACCTGCGACGGTGTCGCGTCCTCGTCGCTGCAGAGCTGCTCGAAGACCGACTTCTTGCGCGGGTCGATGAGGATCGTGAGTCGGGCGGTGCGCTCTTCGCGTGCCAAGGGATCTCCGTGCCGGTTCGCGGCTGCGCCGGACCTGATGATAATCGAATGCACATCAGAGTACACTTGGATGCGTATTCCCCGAGATCCCAGCGACCTCCCGGATCCCGCGCGCCGTGACGATGCTGCCCGACTCCCCGCTCGCCGCCTGCCTCGCGCTCCTCGGTGCGTGGACGGCGATCGGCTGCGCGGGACTGCTGCGTCCGGGGAGCCTGAGTTTCGCGGGGCGCACGCTCTTTCCGCTCGGGGCCGCCTGCGGACTCGCGCTGGCGCTCGTCGCCGTGCTGAGCCTCGATGTCGCTCCGGAGCAGGGCGTGCTCGCCATCGGCCTGCCGGACCTGCCGTTCCATGTGCGTCTCGACGCCCTGTCCGCCGTCTTCCTCGCGCTGCTCGGCGCCGCGGCCGCGGGCATCTCGCTGTTCGGCGCGGGCTACTTCCGCAGGGGGCAGGGGACGCCGCCCGGCCTGCTGTGCCTGCAGTACCACCTGTTCCTCGCGGCGATGGGCCTCGTGCTGCTCGCCGACGATGCCTACGCGTTCATGGTGGCCTGGGAAACCATGGCTCTCGCCTCGTATTTCCTGGTCTGCGCGCAGCATCGCATCCCCGATATCCGCCGCGCCGGATTCCTCTACCTGCTGATCGCCCATGTCGGCGCGCTTGCGATCCTGCTCTGCTTCGGCGTGCTGCAGGGTGGCAGCTGGCAGTTCACATTCGATGCGATGCGCTCGGCGGAGCTCGATCCGGGCTGGGCCTCCGCTGCGTTCCTGCTCGCGCTGTTCGGCTTCGGCGCCAAGGCCGGCCTGCTGCCGCTCCACGTCTGGCTGCCGGAGGCGCACCCAGCGGCGCCTTCGCCGGTGTCGGCGCTCATGAGCGGGGTGATGCTCAAGACCGCGGTGTACGGCATGCTGCGGGTGAGTTTCGACCTCCTCGGCGAGCCGCGGCCGTGGTGGGGCCTCGTGATGCTGCCGCTCGGCCTGTTCACGGCACTGTACGGCGCGGCGTTCGCTGCGGTGCAGACGGACATGAAACGGCTGCTCGCGTATTCGTCGGTCGAGAACATCGGCATCGTCTTCGCCGGCGCCGGCCTCGCGGTGGTCTTCGTGGCGCACGGGATGACCGCGCTCGGCGCGCTGGCGCTGATCGCCGTGCTGTACCACGCCGTCAATCACGCGTTCATGAAGAGCCTGCTGTTCCTCGGCACCGGCGCCGTGCTGCACGCGACCGGCGAGCGCAACCTCGGTCGCCTCGGCGGACTGATCCACTGCATGCCGTGGGTCGCGTGGCTGACGCTCGTCGGCGCGCTCGCGATCGCCGGCCTGCCGCCTCTCAACGGTTTCGTCTCGGAATGGCTGCTGCTCCAGGCATTCCTGTTCGCACACGAAGTACCGCAATCGTTCGTGAACATGCTGCTGCCGCTCGGGGCGGCGTTGCTCGTGCTGGCTGCGGCGCTGGCCGCCTACGTCATGGTGAAATTCTTCGGCGTCGTCTTCCTCGGGCAGCCGCGCGAGCCGGGCCTGCGGCAGGCCCACGATGCCGGCATGCTCGAGCGTGCGGGGCTCGTCCTGCTCGCGTCCTTCTGCATCGTGCTCGGCTTGTTCCCGACCCAGGTCGTCGGGCGCCTCGGCGCCGTGACCCGCCAGCTCGGACTCGGCTCACTGCCGGACGGCGCGACCTCGTGGTGGATGCTGGCTCCGGTTCCGGGCCGCGAGGTGTCGTACGCGCCGACGGTATTCCTCGTGGCTGCTGCGACCGTGGTGCTGGCGACGGTGCTCGTCGTGCGGGTCTTCTATCACCGGCGCGTGCGGCACGCGGCGGCGTGGGACTGCGGGTTCGGGGGCCTCGACTCGCGCATGCAGGATAGCGCCGAGGGGTTCGGACAGCCGATCCGCCACATCTTCCAGCCCTTTTTCGCCATGACGCGCGTACTGCCTTCGCCGTTCGATCGCGAGCCACGCTACCGCGTCGCAGTGGACGACCGCATCTGGCTCGGGCTGTACGCGCCGCTCGGCGGCGTCGTGCGCCGGATGGCGGACGGCTTCGCCTGGGTCCAGCAGGGCCGCATCGCCGTCTACCTGCTGTTCGGCTTCGCGACCCTCGTGCTCCTGCTGGCGCTGGTGCTGTGAATCCCGTCCACCTCGTCACGCAGGTGCTCGAGGTCGCGGCCGCGCTTTGCGTCGCGCCCCTGTTCCTCGGCTGGGTGAACCAGTGCCGCGCCTGGCTGCAGAACCGCTCGGCGCCGAGCGTGCTGCTGCCCTATCGCGCCATCCACAAGCTGTTTCACAAGGACGCAGTGCTCGCCAGGAACGCCTCGCCGCTGTTCCGGGTGGCGCCCTACGTCGTCTTCGGCGCGATGACGGTCGCGGTCGCCGTGATCCCGTCGATGGGGACGCGCCTGCCGTTCTCGAGCGCCGCCGACGCAATCGCACTGGTGGGCCTCCTCGCCACCGCACGCGTCTTCCTCGCGCTCGCGGCGCTCGACGTCGGCACGGCCTTCGGTTCGCTCGGCGCACGGCGCGAGATGATGGTCGGGTTTCTCGCCGAACCCGCGCTGCTCATGGTCATCTTCGTGGCTTCGCTCATCTCGGGCACCACCGCGCTGCCGGTGATCTCCGAGCGGCTCGCGACGCAGGCGCTCGGTCTCTACCCGAGCCTGGCATTCACCGGCGTCGCCTTCACGATGGTGCTGCTCGCCGAGAATGCGCGCATCCCGGTGGACAACCCGGCCACCCATCTGGAGCTCACGATGATCCACGAGGCGATGCTGCTCGAGTACTCCGCACGCCACCTGGCGCTCATGGAGTGGGCGGCGGCGCTCAAGCTGTTCAACTACGCGTGCATCGGCTTCGCCATCTTCATCCCCTGGGGTGCCGCGATGGGCGAGGGCCCGCTGCCGCTGCTCGGGGCCATCCCGGTCCTCGGCGTCAAGCTGCTCGTCGCTGGTGCCGGCCTCGCGGTCGTCGAGACGCTCTCGGCGAAGCTGCGGGTCTTCAGGGCGCCGGAGTTCCTGGCGACCGCCTTCATGTTCGCGGTGCTCGGGCTGCTCGTGCACCTGCTGCTCGGGGCATGACGGATGGCTGGCGTTCCGTTCGACCTGCAGGTGCAGAACTCGCTCGCGGCGCTGCTGCTGCTCATTTCGTTCGCGATGCTGGCGCAACGGCGCATCGTGACCCTCGTCAACCTGCTCGCGCTGCAGGGCGGGCTGCTGTGCGCGGCCACGCTGCTGCTCGCCTGGCGCACCGGGGAGAATCACCTGTACGTCTCGGCGGCCCTGACGCTGGCGCTCAAGGTCGTCTTCCTGCCGTGGCTGCTGCACCGCCTCATCCGGCGCCTCGAGGTCTACTGGGACACCGAGCCGATGCTCAACGTGGCGGGAACCATGCTCGTCGGCCTGCTGGTCGTGGTATTCGCGTTCGGGCTCGCCCAGCCGATCTCCGCCATCGCGAGCACCGCCACGCGCAGTGCCATCGGCATCGCAGTGGCAGTGGTGCTGCTCGCGTTCCTCACGATGATCACGCGGCGCAAGGCGACGTCGCAGGTGGTGGGATTCCTGTCCATGGAGAACGGGCTGTTCTTCGGCGCGATGAGCGCGACCTACGGGATGCCCATGATCGTGGAGCTCGGGGTCGCCCTCGACGTCCTCGTCGCCATGCTGGTCCTCGGCGTGTTCTTCTTCCAGATCCGCGAGCAGTTCGACAGCCTCGACCTGCACCACCTCGAGTCGCTCCGGGAGGAGTCCTAGGTGGAAATCTTCCTGCTGCTCGCCACGTCGCTCGCCGGCGCCCTGCTGCTCGGCCTGAAGGGCGCGCGCCCCTGGGCCGCGGAAGCCAACGTCGGAGCGAGCCTCGCCACGTTCCTCGCGTCCTGCGCGCTTGCCGCACGGGTCGTGAGCGAGGGTGATCTCACGGCCGCGCGCGAGCAGTTCTTCGTCGACCCGTTCAACGTGTTCCTCGTGGTCCTGACGGCCTTCGTCGGCCTGACGACCTCGATCTTCTCCAGGCCCTACATGCGTGTCGAGTTGGAGCACGGCCGCCTCACGCCCGGGAGGCTGCGGCTCTATCACAGCATGTACCAGCTCTTCATGGCGACGATGCTGGTCGCGCTCACGACCAACAACCTCGGGCTCCTTTGGGTCGCGATGGAGGCCGCCACCCTCTCGACGGTGCTGCTCGTCACGCTGTACCGCACGCCGGCGAGCCTGGAGGCGGGCTGGAAGTACTTCATCCTCTGTGGCGTCGGCATCGCGCAGGCGCTGTTCGGCACGATCCTGCTGTACGTCGCGGCGGAGACCGTGCTCGGCGGCGAGGACCTGAGCGCCCTGTTGTGGACCCATCTCGACGCAGTCAAGGGACAGCTCGAGCCCACCGTGCTCGGGCTCGCATTCGTGTTCCTGCTGGTCGGCTACGGTACGAAGGCCGGGCTCGCGCCGTTGCACAACTGGCTGCCGGATGCACACGCCGAGGGTCCCACGCCGATTTCGGCCGTGCTGTCGGGGCTGCTGCTCAACGTCGCGATCTACGCGGTAGTGCGCTGCAAGGTGCTGGTCGAGGGTGCGCTGCAGTCCGACCTGCCGTCGCGCATGCTGATGGGCTTCGGGCTGGTGTCGGTGGTCCTTGCGGCGTTCCTGCTCTGGCGGCAGCGCGACATCAAGCGGCTCTTCGCCTACTCGTCCATCGAGCACATGGGCATCGCGGCCTTCGCGTTCGGCATGGGCGGGCCGGTGGCGAATTTCGCCGCGTTGCTGCACATGACGGTCCATTCGCTCACCAAGTCGGCGATCTTCTTCGCGGTCGGTCATGCGGCGCAGAAAGCGGGCTCGCAGCTCATGGACGACATCCGGGGACTCGTCATCACCAACCCGACCATTGGCTGGGGACTCATGCTCGGCGCGCTCGCGATCCTCGGCATGCCGCCGTTCGGCGTCTTTGCGAGCGAGTTCCTGATTCTCACGACGGCAATGCACCAGCAGCCGTGGGCGACCCCGATCCTGCTCCTTGCGCTGGGGGTCGCCTTCGCGGCGATCTTCGGCCGCGTGCAGCCGATGGTCTTCGGCGAGACGAGCCTCAAGCGGCTGCCGCACCCGCCCGCGCTGCTGCCGGTCTTCACGCACCTCGCGATCGTGCTGGCCCTCGGCCTCTACATCCCGCCTTACCTCGCGGACTGGTATCGCGCCGCTGCACATCTCATCGGGGGTCGGTGAGATGGGCCTCGAGCGCTGGTTCGCACAGGCGACTGCGCTGCCCGGAGCGCCCGGAGCCAAGGCACTCGAGGTCACGGCCGAATCCTGGCGAGCGGTCGCTGCGGATGTCGCCGCAGGTGGCGGGCGACTGCTCGCGCTCTGGGCGGACCCGGAGCGGGGGAATGGACCGGCGGTGCGTGCCGCATTTCTGGCGGAATCCGCACTGCTGGTCGTCACGCTGCCCATTGCGCCGGGCGCAACGGAATATCCGGGCCTCGAGGATCTCTATCCGGCGTCGAGCCGGATGCAGCGCGCAGCGCGCGACCTGTGCGGGGTGCGTTCCACCGATCCCGATTCGCGGCCCTGGTTGCGGCACGCGGCGTGGCCAGCGGAATTCGTGCCGCTGCGCGGTTCCGCGGCACCGCCCGGCGCGCTCCCCGCGCCTGTACCGTACCCGTTCGTGAGGGTGGAAGGCGACGGAGTGCACGAGATCCCGGTGGGACCCGTACATGCCGGGACCATCGAGCCCGGGCATTTCCGTTTCTCGGTGGTGGGCGAAAAGGTACTCAGGCTGGAGGAGCGCCTCGGTTACGTACACAAGGGAATCGAGCGCAGGTTCACCGAGCTGCGACTCGCCGAGGGCCACCGGCTCGCGGCGCGTGTCTCGGGCGACTCCGCCGTCGCCTACTCGTGGGCCTACTGCCAGGCCCTCGAAGGTGCAGCCGGCCTGACGGTTCCCGTGCGCGCCGCGTGGCTCCGCGCGCTCGCACTCGAACTCGAGCGCGTCGCGAATCACCTCGGCGACCTTGGCGCGCTGGGCAACGACGCGGGTTTCGCCTTCGGTTTCGCGCAGTTCTCGAGGCTCAAGGAACTCCTGCTGCGCAGCGTGCAGTCGGCGCTCCGCCAGCGCTACCTGCTCGATTTCATCGTACCGGGTGGCACGGCAGTCGACCTCGCGCCGGAGTGCGGTGCGGCGCTCGACGCGCGGGTAGCCGCGACCGGGAGCGAGGTGGCGGTGCTGCGCGCGATCTATGACGAGCACGCGGGCCTGCGCGACCGCTTCGCGGAGGCGGGTGCCGTGGCGCCGGACCTCGCGGCCCGTCTCGGCCTCACCGGGCTCGCCGGCCGGGCGAGCGGCCAGGCGTTCGATCTTCGCATTGACCTGCCGTGCGTGCCGTACCGGGACCTCGCACCCCGCAAGGCCGGGCGCGTCGAGGGCGACGTGGCCGCGCGCGTCGCCGTGCGCTTCGAGGAACTCGCCGAGTCGTGCCGGCTGATGCGCACGATGCTGCAACGCCTGCCGGCGGGCCCGCACGTGGCCGTACTGCCCGGTGTGGCCGAGGGATCGTTCGCAGTCGGGCTGGTCGAGGGCTGGCGGGGGCCGGTCCTGGTGGCGTTGAGCGCGGGTGCCGGCGGTTCCATCCGCCGCTGTCATCCGCATGACCCGTCGTGGCTCAACTGGCCCGTGCTGGAGCACGCGATCATTGGCAACATCGTTCCGGACTTCCCGCTCATCAACAAGTCGTTCAATCTCGCCTACAGCGGACACGACCTCTGACCATGCTCAAGACGCTGCACCAGATCGCACGGATCGGGATCGTGACCGAAGCGCCCCCGGAGGCCGACGAAGCGCTCCGCGTGCGCGATGCCCTGCAGGCGCGGATCCGCGGCATCCTCGGGCGCGCACTGTGCATCCGCCAGGTCGACGCCGGATCCTGCAACGGCTGCGAGCTCGAGATCCATGCGCTCAATAATCCCTTGTACAACATCGAGGGACTCGGCATCCGTTTCGTCGCGAGCCCGCGCCACGCCGACCTGCTGCTCGTGACCGGTCCCGTGTCGAAGCACATGGAGGTCGCGCTGCGGCGTACCTACGACGCGACACCCGACCCGAAGCTCGTCGTCGCCACTGGCGACTGCGGCTGCGACGGCGGCGTGTTCGGCGAGGGATACGCGAGCTGCGGCCGGGTCGCGAACGTCATTCCTGTCGACGTCGTGGTGCCCGGATGTCCGCCGGCCCCGGAACGCATCCTCGCGGGAATCCTCGCCGCGATCTCGCGACGCGACGCCTCCGGCGCGGCGGAAGGGTTATCCTGACGCCCCACGCGACGCGGAGGGGGAGCGATGCGCGCAGTCATCTGTCGTGACCTGACCGGAATCGCCGGACTCGCTGCGGTGACGGACTGGCCCGAACCCGAACCGGGGGCAGGAGAGGTCGTCATCGAGGTGAAGGCGGGCGCACTCAATTTCCCCGACCTGCTGATGATCCAGGGCCTGTACCAGGACCGGCCGGGCCTGCCGTTCGTCGTGGGCAGCGAGCTTGCAGGCGTGGTCTCGGCCGTCGGCGCCGGTGTCACGCGCTACAGGCCGGGCGACCGGGTGGTGGCGGCCTGCGGGCGCACGCTCGCCGAGCGGGTCGCGGCGAAGGCATCCCTGGTCCTGCCTGCGCCGCGCAACCTCGGCTTCGAAGCGGCGGCGGGAATCTGCATCACCTACCCGACGACCATGCACGCACTCGAGCAGCGCGCGCAATTGCAGCCGGGTGAGACCCTGCTGGTGCTCGGCGCCGCAGGGGGTGTCGGCACGACCGCCGTCGAACTCGGCAGGCACATGGGCGCCACGGTGATCGCCGCCGCGGGCACCGACGAGAAACTCGAGCTCGCGCGCTCTCTTGGAGCGGTGCATCTCGTCAACTACGCGACACAGGACCTGCGCGAGCGGATCAAGGAGATCACCAGGGGCAAGGGCGTCGACGTCGTCTACGACCCCGTCGGCGGCGCGCTCGCGGAGCCCGCGCTGCGCAGCATGGCATGGAACGGGCGCTATCTCGTGATCGGCTTCGCCGGCGGTGAGATCCCGCGCATCCCGCTCAACCTGCCGCTCCTCAAGGGTTGCTCGATCGTCGGCGTCTACTGGGGCAGTTTCGCCAGCCGCGAGCCCGAGGTGCAGCGCCAGAACGTGGCCGCGCTCTGGGAACTCTTCGAAGCCGGAAAGCTCACGCCGGTCGTCGGTGAGACGCACGAGTTCGGGGATTTCGCCGCGGCTTTCGAGGCGCTGCGCGCGCGTCGCGCGTTCGGCAAGGTCGTCGTCCGGATCTGACTCACGGCGGGCCGATCGCCTCGAGGGCCGCCTGCACTTCGAGCCAGCGCTCCTCGGCTCGTTCGATGAGGCGACCGACCTCGGTGCAGCGGCGGGTGGCGGCCTGCACCTGCGCGGTGCTGCTGCCGGCATAGAAGCCGGCGTCGGCGAGCCGTGCCTCGAGCGCGGTCTTCTCGGTCTCGAGTGTGGCGATGTCCCGTTCGAGCCCTTCCGCTTCGCGGGCCAGCGGGCGCCGCCGCGCGAGTCTCGCTTGTCGTTCGGCCGCCGTCGAGTCGCGCAGCGCGCGTCGCCTGTCCCGGTCGTCCGAGCCCGCTCGTGTCGCGTCCGTCCCGACCGATGCGCGCCGGGTCGCGAGCCACGCAAGGTAGTCGTCGACGTCGCCGTCGAACGGCGCGGCGCGGCCGTCATCCACGAGCAGGAATCCATCGCAGATCGTGCGCAGCAGCGTGCGGTCGTGGGAGACGACCACGAGACTCCCTTCGTACTCCGCCAGCGCCCGCGTCAATGCGTGCCGCATCTCGAGGTCGAGATGGTTGGTCGGCTCGTCCAGCAGCAGGAGGTTCGGGCGCCTGCGCCCGAGCAGGGCGAGCGCGAGTCGTGACTTCTCGCCTCCCGAGAAGACTGCGACCGGCGTCTCGGCCATCGCACCGCGAAAATCGAAGCCACCGAGGTAGGTGCGCAGTTCGAGTTCGCGCGTACGCGGCTCCATCGCCGCGAGATGCTGAAGCGGCGACTCCTCGCCCCGCAGTTGCTCGAGCTGGTGCTGCGCGAAGTAACCGACGGCGAGGCCCTGGCCCGCGAATCGGCGACCCGCGAGCGGCGCAAGTTCGCCGGCGATCACCTTGACGAGCGTCGACTTCCCGGCGCCATTGGCGCCGAGCAGACCGAGCCGCGTGCCCGGCCGCAGGGAGAGCTGGACACGTTCGAGCACGGTTCGCCCGGGATAGCCGACCCCGGCATCCTCGAGCACCAGGAGCGGATCGGGGGCGCGCGGTGGCGGCAGGATCTCGAATTCGAACGGCGCGTCGACATGGGCCGCCTCAGTGCGCTCCAGCCGGTCGAGCGCCTTGAGGCGGCTCTGAGCCTGCCGCGCCTTGCTCGCCTTGGCGCGAAACCGCGCCACGAAGGCCTCCATGTGCGCGATCTGCCGCTGCTGCTTTTCGTGCAGTGCCTGCTGTACTGCGAGTCGGGCCGCACGCTGCTCCTCGAAGGCGGAGTAGTGTCCCGTGTACGGCGTGAGGCGGTTCGACTCGATGTGCAGGATGTGGGTGACGCATGCGTCGAGGACGTCGCGATCGTGGGACACGAGGAGCAGCGTCCCCGGGTACGACGCGAGCCATCGCTCCAGCCAGAGGACGGCGTCGAGGTCGAGGTGATTGGTCGGTTCGTCGAGCAGCAGGAGATCGGCGCGGCTCGCCAGCGCGCGGGCGAGGTTGAGTCGCATGCGCCAACCGCCGGAGAAGTCGCGGACCGCTCGTGCCAGGTCCGTGGCCGGGAATCCGAGGCCAGCGAGCAGTACCGCGGCCCGCGCCGGCGCGGCGTAGCCGTCGATTGCCTCCAGTCGCGCGTGCATCGCGGCCAGCGCGGCGCCATCTCCGGCGCGATCCGCCTCCACGAGCGCGTGCTCCGTCTCGCGCAGGACCGTGTCGCCGTCGAGCACGTAATCGATGGCCGCGCGGTCGAGGGCCGGTGTCTCCTGCGCCACCGAGGCGATGCGCCAGTGCGAGGGCAGCGAGACTTCGCCGGTCTCCGGCTGCAGGTCGCCGCGCAGCAGGGCGAACAGGCTCGATTTCCCGCTGCCATTGGCGCCCACGAGACCGACGCGCCAGCCGGGATGCAGCTGCAGGCTCGAATTCTCGACGAGGCGACGTGCCCCGCGCGCAAGCGTGAGGTTGCGGAACTGGATCAAGCGTTGTCTTTGGCAGCCGCGAGCGGCGCGCATTCTACCGGCCCGGCCCGGGGTCGGGGGCGACGGTGCGTCCCGGCACCGATTGCGGCACAATTCGCACCTTTCCGCAGTCCGCCACGCCGCCCCGGGGATGCCTGGGAGCCGAGGAGAATCCTTGTCGATCACCATTTCGCGCTCCGCAGGGGCCTCGCTGCTCGCTCGCCTTGCAGGTCTCCCGCTGTTCGCCCTGTGTTGCACGCTGCCCGACCAGACGCTGGCGCAGTCCGCGCCAGCCGTCTCGACGATCTTCGCGTTCGCCGGCTCGCAGGCGCATTCGGGTCCGATCGTCGGGCCGGACGGTGCGCTCTACGGGACGTCGGTCGCCTCGACCTCGACCACCGGTGGTCTCGTATACCGTGCAACCGCCGATGGCACGTCGATCCGCACGCTCTACCAGTTGCGTCTCGAGGACGGATACACGCCGCAGGCCGGGCTGATACTCGGCAGCGACGGTGCGTTCTACGGCGCCACCCGGCTCGGCCATCTTGCTGAAACCAACACCAGCGGGACGATCTACCGGCTCGCGCCGGACGGCACGGGCTTCCGCACCCTGCATCGCTTCGCCAACTACTCCGCGACGAACCAGAACTCGAACCCGGTGAACACCGACGGTGCGTTCCCCGAATCCGAACTCGTCGAGGGCAGCGACGGCTACCTGTACGGCATGACGCGCGCGGGCGGTTCGAACGGTACGGGCGTCGTATTCAGGCTCACGCGCGACGGCAGCGACTTCCGGGTGCTGCACGAGTTCGGCGCGGTGACCTCGGCCGCAGAGACCGGCATCGTCGTCAATGCCGATGGAGCAGCGCCCGTCGGTGCGCTGGTGGCCGCGGCGGACGGCTACTTCTATGGCGTCACGTCCACCGGTGGCGCTGATGGCCGCGGAACGGTTTTCCGGCTGCGTTTCGACGGCACGGCGTTCGAGTCGCTGCACGCATTCAGTGCCACGACGAGCAGCGGCACGAACCTGCCGACCAACGTCGGCGGTGCGACGCCACTCGTCGGGCTCCTCGACGGACAGGACGGATTCCTGTACGGCGCGGCGGGGCAGGGCGGCGCAAGCGGCAGCGGGACACTGTTTGCAATCGCGCCGGACGGCGCGGTATTCACGGTGCTGCACGATTTCGATGGCACCAATGGCACGCAGCCGTCCGGCGCGCTGGCGCTCGGGCGCGATGGACGCCTGTACGGGACGACCTTCTCGGGCGGCACCGGCTCGGGCGGTTCATCGACGAATCTCGGCACCATATTTTCGATCGGGCGCGACGGCACGGGGTTCACGCGCCTTTACGTCTTCGACCAGAACCAGGGGGGGAACCCGGTCGGCCGGATGCTGCAGTTGACCGATACCGTGTTCGTCGGCGTGACCCAGAGCGGGGCCCGGTGCGGCCAGGGCACGCTGTACCGCATGAGCTTCGCCGGCGACACGGTCGAGGGCAACACGCGCTGTGGCCAGCGCAAGAACAGCGGCGGCGGCGCCATGGCGCCCGGCCTGCTGTTGATCGTCGGCCTGCTCGGCCTGGCGAGGCGACGAATCCAGCGCTGACGGCCGCAGCGCAGCCGCATTCGGCGGGGCTGCCGGTTCACGCGTCGGCCTGACCGAGGCGTCAGGCCGGCGCAGCCAGCGTGTTCAGGGGAAATTGTCCTTGACGACGTCCTTAACGGCGTCGAACGGATTGAAGCGCTTCTTCTTCTTTGGTTCCTCGGTGGGCGCTGCCTGCTCGCCTTCCTGCGGCGGCGGGGCGTCCGTCATTTCATCGCCGCCCATGTCACCTGCGCCAGGCATGCCGCTGTCGCCCGACATGCCCAGCATGGTCGTGGTCATCGATTTCACACGCAGCTTCAGGTTCCACTCGGGCTCCCAGGCGATTTTCGGATCCGTCGGTCGAGGCGGATAGGCCATATTGATCTCGGTGCCGTAGGCGATCGCGCGCAGCATGCCCGCGCCGGCTGCGTCCTTCGGAATCGCGCACTTCGTGGTCGTCGGTGGCAGGAGCACCTTCTCGCCGAGCCACTTGTCGACCGCGCTGTTCGTCTGGTAGTCGAACAGGCCGAATCCGCTGTCGGGCAGCTCGCTCGATGTCCACAGCACCATGCCCTGATCCTCGCCGGCGAGCGCACCCATCGAGCCCAGGAAATATGCCCGCGCGTGCGGAATCGCGTTCCATTCGAGCAGCACGGCGCCGTTC
>JAGOXN010000188.1 GCA_018059685.1 Steroidobacteraceae bacterium
GGCGTAGCTCGCCGCCGTCGTGACCGGTGCCACGCCATAGTCCGCAGCGCGGCCGTAGCCCGCGAGCGCGGACTCGAGCGCGACTTTCTTCGCCAGGAACGATCGATCGAGCGGCACGGTGAGAGCCACCGCGCGGGCCACCTGGTCGAGCGGCCGCGCGATCTCGAGCGAGGCCTGCGCCGCGAGGAAGCGGCTGCGATCAGTGCGCGCCGCGCCCGCGGCGGCGTCGGCGGCGATGATCTCGTCGAGCCAGCGCTTGCGTGCCGCGGCATCGGACGCAGCCGACGCCAGCTCGGCGAGTTCGTGGCGCGCCTCGATGGCCGGCTCGAACGGCGCCGGGAACCGCGCCACGTAGTCGGCATAGGCGCGCTGCGCCGCCGGCACGTCGCCCGCCGTCGCGTAGAGCTCGGCCGCCTGCCACAGCGAAGCCCGGCGAACCTCCGCGTCCTCGCCCGGCGCGGCCGCGACACGCTCGAGCTCGACCGCAGCCTCGCGCTGCCGCCCGCCTTCGAGATAGGCGACGGCGAGCTTGCGCGTCACTTCCGCCTGCAGTTCGTGCTGCGGGTGATTGCGGCGGAATGCCTCGAGGACCGTGGCGGCCTCGTTCCACTGCTGCGCCGCGATGAGGAGCGCCGCCGCGTCGTACTCCGCCGTCGCGCGCACCGGCGACCCGGGTGCCACCGCGGCCACGCGCAGGAACTCCTGCACGGCCCCGGTCACGTCGCCGGCCGCCTTCTTCGCCTCGCCCTGACGATAGACGGACGCGGCGAGACGCTCCGTGACCTCGGCGCGCTGTGGATCATCCGCGCCGAGACGCCTCGAGAGCTCGCCGTAGGCCCGCTCGGCCTCCGCATAGCGTGCGGAGTCGAAGTAGGTGTGCGCGAGCACCGTCCAGGCGACACGCTGCTGGCCCGCATCGGCGCGCGCGCCGAGTGAGAGCACGCGCTGGGCTACGGATTCCGCGCGCTCGCGGTCGCCGGTGTCGAACAGCGCCTTGGTCGTGCGCGTGAGCACCCCCGGCACTTCGGGCTGCTCGGGGAAGGTGTCGGCGAACCTGAGCGACGACTCGATCGCGCGTGTGCGGATCGCCACCCGCTGTGCCTCGGGCGCGGCGGCCTCGGCCTTGTCGTAGGCGACGAGGGCCGCATACCCGGCGCGGCCCGCGTCCGGATTCGCGACGTACGAATACGCCGCACGCTCGTACTCGACCGCGGCCTCCTCGAAGCGCGAACCTTCGAGCAGCAGATCGGCGAGCAGCAGGCGCGTCGCCGGCGCCTCGGGCGAGTCGTCGAAGCCATCGAGGAAGTCGCGATACCAGCGCACGGCGGTGTCGCGCTCGCCGGCCGCGCCGGACTTCTGCGCGAGCGAATGGTGGTGTCGTGCGAGGTCGAGCAGGTTGGTCCGCACGGCCGTGCTGACGGTCGGGTCGATGCGGCCCCTGTTCGCCTGCCAGAACGCACTCTTCGGCCCGTAGACCTCCACCAGCTCACGCTTCCCGTCGAGCACCAGCGAAGCGAAGCCACCCTTGGCATAGGCCTCGGTCGCGCGCACCAGCAGCAGCGGTGCCTCCGGGTCCATCGGCTGGCGCTTCGCATAGGCGCGATACGCCTCGGCGCCGTCCTGGTAGCGCTCTTTCTCTACATAGAGGTCGCCGAGGGCGCGGTAGAGACGCGACTCGTAGACGGACGGCCCGTGGCGCACGACGGCGGCCTGCAGCGACGCCGGTCCCTCGGTCGCAGCGAAGGTGATCGCAAGCGCACGCAGTGCATCGTCCGCGAGCTCCTGCTCGGCGCGCGCGAGCTCGCCGGCCGGGCGCAGCTCCCCGTCCTTGACGAGCACCGCGTCGAGCAGGGCGAGGAACGACGCGCTGCTCTCCTCGTCCCGCGACTGCTTGAAGAGAGCCCAGCCATGCTTGTAGAGCGCCTGCTGGCGGAATCCGGAACCGGATTCGCGTGCCAGCACCGCGGCGTAGGCCCGCTCGGCGTCCGCGTAACGCTGTGCGCTGAAGAAGGCTTCGCCGCGCCGGAATTGCGCCTCGTCGTAGTAGGCGCTGCGCGGATGACCTGTGACGAGTCGGTCGAGCATGGCGAGCGCCTCGGACGGCTCGCCCGCGATCTCATGGCCGCGCGCGAGCTGGTAGAGCACGGCATCGGTGGCCGGATAGTCGGGCTGCTCGGTGAGCAACTGCCCGTACGTCGCAATGGCCTCCCGTGCCAGGCCTGAGGCCGTCTCCGGTACGGGGCCTTCCTCCGCCGTGAGCGCTTCGGCGGCCGCGAGCTTCAAGTCGCCGACACGTCGCAGCGCCTGTGCCCGCATGCCGGCGTCGGCGTCCTCGATGGCGAGGAAGTCCTGATAACTCTGCGCGGCCTGCGTCGCGTCGGCCTGCACGGGCTCGTCGCGCCGCACCGGGGCGGTGCGCGTCGCAAGGTCGGCGAGCGTCGCGGGCTCGCGTCCTTTCCTGCGCGCGGCATCGGCCGACGGCGCGCAGGTCGCGAGACAGAGGAACATCACGAGGGCGATGCGACCGCTCATGGTGCGCTCCGCGCCGCGGCGCCGTCGTAGATCGAGGCGAGCGCGAACTGCGCCTGCGTCGCATAGCTCGCGAGCCGGGCCTTCTGCGCCTCGAGCTCGCGCACGGCGACACGCGCGAGCATCTGCTCCTGGGCCAGGGTCACGCGGTCGATGCGCGGCCCGAGCTCGTCGATGCGGCGTGCGAGCGTCCCGACGCGGGCCTCGAACCCGGCGGTGTTCTGCGGAGCCAGGTCGGACGCCGTCTGCACGAGCCCGATGCGCTGCGTCGTCTCCGCGAGCGCGGCACCGGTCGCCTTCAGGCTGGACTCGAGTTTCCACAGCCGCAGCTTGAAGGCCGAGTCGAGATCCCAGAGCAACGAGCCGCGTAACAGCCGTGCCCGCTCGGCGAGCGCCTCGCGCTTCGGGCCTTCGGGCAGCGAGGCGACCCGTGCCGCCACCTGCTCCAGCGTCGCCCACTGCTCACGCTGCTCCGGCGTGCCGAGTGCGACGATGTCACGCTCCGCGGCCACCGCGCCGACGCGCGCCGCGACCTCCGAGTAACGGGTTTCGAGTCCGGCCACATCCGTGCGCCCGAGCATCGCGGCCCGCCGCGGCTCGCGATCGGCGCTCGCACGCTCGCGCGCCTCGATCATCGCGTCGAACGCCTCGAGCGAACTGCGCCAGCGCTCGAGGTTGCGCTGCATGATGCGGAGATCCCGGTAGTTCCTGAGGCCCTCCTGGAACTCGTGCGAGGCGAGCAGGTGGTACAGGTAGCGCGTGTGGGGGGCCTCCGGCGCGTTCTCGAGCTGCCACAGCCAGCCGATGTCGCCGCCCGGCGGAGCGGCCGCGAGGATCGTGTCGAGGAAGCCGCCACCCTGGATCGCGGCGATCGACTCGTCGATGCGCCGCCGTTCGTCGGCATAGGCCGAGACGGCGAACTGGTAGTGCTGGGCCGCCTGCCCGTTCGACGCGAGCTTCGCGTAGGCGTAAGGCACGGCGAGGAACGACTCCTGCACCGCGGCATCGAGCAATGGCCGCTCGCGCAGCTCGAGCCACGGTACGAGCGCACGCTCCGACCGCCCGGCGTCGGCTTCGGCCCAGCCGAGCCCGAGCAGTGCGCGGTTCGTGAACGGCCCGTCGAGCCTCACTCGGCTCAGTGCGAGCGCGGCAGGCTCGGGCTCGCGCTGCTGCAGGAGCGCGTAGCCGAGCGCCAGGTTGGCGCGGTCACGCAGCGAGCGCTGCTCGTCGCCGCGGACCTCGCGGGTCCCGACCCACTCGAGGAACGGCCGGCCTCGCTCGGTCTCGCCGGCCCGGACCAGTGCGACGCCGAGGTTGAAGCGCGCGTAGGCCGCCCAATCCGACGTGTCCGTCCAGTCCTGCAGTTTCGCGGCGGCCTCGGCGTGCCGCCCCTGTGCCATCAGGACGTTCGCCTCGAGGAGCTTCCGCTCGGGCTCGAGATTGCCGGCGAGCGGCGCGCGGATGCGCGCGAGACTGGCGGCCGCCTCGTCATAATAGCCGCGCTGATACCCGATGCGAGCGAGATAGAAGTGCGCGCGGTCGCTCACCGACTGCGGGACCGAACCCGCGAGCAGCCCGTTGAAGATCCGCGTGGCTTCCCCGTGCAAGCCAAGCGAGAGATACAGGCCGCCGGAGAGCAGCTCCGCCTCGGCGGCGTGGTGCGGCATGCGGCCGAGATCACGCGACACCTCGAGCCGCACGATGGCATCGAAGTAGTCGTCCTTGAAGAAATGGAACAGCACGTCGCCGTAGTCGAGGTCACGGATCCTGCCCGGGGGCGGCAGGTCGCGCGCCAGCTCCTCGGCCCGGCCCGCAGGCACGGCCGCGATGAGCGCAATGAGCGCGATCGTCGTCAACCAGTGGCTGGCGCGTGCGAAAGTCATGCCCGACCCGTCATTCCCACTGGCGGACGACGAACTCCGGCTGCAGCGAGGCCTCGCGGTCGCTGATGCGCAGCTCGACGTACTTGGCACCCACGGCCTTCTCGAACTTGAGGGTGGTGCCGCGGCGATAGTCGCGCTCGTGCGGACCCTTGCCGGTGAAGACGGCGACCAGCTCGTGCTCGCCCGCCTTCAGGTTGCCGAGGAAGAGTTTCTGCACGCCGCCGCGATGCAGTGCCTGCACCTCGCGCTCGGTGTAGAGATAGTTCGCGACTTCCTTGTCGTCGAGCTCGAGTTTCACGGAGTCCAGGTCGAAGAACGTGCCGACGTTGAGCGACAGGAACACGGCCACCTGGGTGCTCGCCGGGTACAGCAGTTCCTCCTCGAGGCGGAACAGGTCGCGGTTCAGGTCGACGAGGTCCTTCTTGAGCGATTGCACGTCCTGGTCGACGCTGCGCAGGTCGGCGGCCGCATCCCCGGCCATTGCGCCTCCGCCGCAGAGCGTCGCGGCGCAGACGAGGGCCGCCAGGACTCTGGGGCGCATGCGCCAGTCGTTCACGGGTCGAGGCCTCGAATGTCTCACTGTCCTGACTCCCTGATGCGTTGCATGAGTTCCGCAGCGGCGGCGGGCGATTTCGACCATGCGGCGAGCACGACGCCCTCGCGGTCGACGAGCAGCGTGAGCGGCAGCTGCCCGACGTCGTACAGGCGTCCGACCGACTGCTTCTGGTCGATGAGCGTGGGGAACCGGAGTCCCAGCGCGCGCGCGAGGGGTGCTGCCCTGGCGGCGTCGCCGTCGAGGTTGACGCCGAGCACGACGGGCGCGGAATCCCCGCCGGCCACCGGCAGCGTGTTGAGACCCGCGAGGTTGTCGCGGCACGTCCCGCACCAGCTCGCCCAGAACGCGAGCACGACGACTTCACCGCGGTATTCGGACAGCCGCAGGTTGCGGCCGTCGAGGTCCTTCAGCACGAAATCAGGGGCGGTCGCGCCGGCCGCCGGTGTCGCGTTGGCGATGAGCGGGAACGCGAGCACCCCGGCCAGCACTGCGGCCGCGAGCGCGAGTGTCTCGATAAGCGCCCTCACGCGGGCGCGCGCGTAGAAATCCCTGCGTTGCATCCTGGCAACCCCGCTGTCATGGGTACTACCCGAAGACCGGAAGCTTTGCGTCCCCGCCTTTCGACGGGTTTGCCCTTTACAGTCGAATACAGTCGAAACGCATCCTTTCCCGCGGGACCTGAGCTGTCAACGAATCCGGCCCGCGCAGCTTTCCAGACGGACCTGCGTCACATAACGCGCGGGGCCGTGGCGCCTCACTCCGGCGGCGCGAGCCCCTCTGAAT
>JAGOXN010000189.1 GCA_018059685.1 Steroidobacteraceae bacterium
GCAGGTGGTAGCCATCGGCCCTGCGACCGATGACATGCAGGAAGAGATTCAGCTTGCCCGGCGCAGGCCATGGCTCCGCGCCGCCGAGGACCGGCCAACCGCCGGTCACGGCCCCGGTCCCGAGCCGACGGGCAGGGTCCAGTCGTCGATGACCACCTTGAGCCGCACGTCTCCCTGGACGGCGGAAAACCGCGCCGGCAGCGACAGGCCGTCCGTCGGCCGGAATGCGTCGTAGCCGATGCGCCATCCGGACTGCTCGATGACCCGTGACGGCGTGCCCGCCGCGACGGCAACCTCCGCAGGTGAATCGGGCGCTGGCAAGCCGAGCATCCAGTAGCGCAACTCTGCGATTGGCAGGTCGGCCCCGAGTCGCTCGCGCAGCATTGCCCGGGCAGGTTCCGTGTCGACGCTGCGCCCCTGGCCGTCGGTCGCCGCGATCGATTCCCCTTCCGCGACAATCTGCATCGCGCCGGCACCCAGGGGGCCCCGGATCGACAGCGTGGTCGCGAGGTCGCGTTGCTGCCAGGTAAAGGACCCGCTGCCGCCGCGACCATCCACGGCGAGCGCCATCCGCCCGGTCGCCCGCCATTCACGCAGGCGACCGGGATCCACCGCCGCCGTCGGCGTCGTGGGCACCGTCGCGCAGCCGCCGAGCGCGAGCGCGAGCGCGACGATCGCGCGGCGCATTACGGACCTGCCCGCTCGAGGCGCTCCTTGAGCACATCCGCGTCGGGGTGTCGCTCGAGCGCCTCCTGCCAGGTCTTGCGGGCACCCGCCTCGTCCCCCATGGCCCACTGGACCTCGCCCAGGTGCAGGTCGATCTCGGCGTCGTCGCCCTGGCGCCGGGCCCGCTCGAGGTATTCGAGCGCCTCGGCATGCCTGCCTTTCCGGAACAGCACCCAGCCCATGCTGTCGAGCACCGCGGCGTTGTCGGGCATCTGCTCCAGCGAGGAGGACACGAGCGTACGGGCCTCGTCGAGGTGTCGTCCCTGGTCGGCGAGCGTGTAGCCGAGCGCGTTCTCGATGACCGCATCTCCAGGCCGCTGTCGAAGCAGGCTGCGCAATTCACTCACCGCCGCATCCCCGCGGGAGGCCCGCTCGTAGGCGAAGACCCGCGCCATGCGCAGGTCGGTCGAGTCCGGATACCGCTCGATGCCCGCGTCCAGGGTGCTTATCGCGCGCGGTTCTTCGCCGAAGGCGGACAGCAGTCCCGCCTTCGCGAGGATGACGTCGGGACCGATGTCCGCCCGGGCACGCCCGAACTCCTCGAGATGCGCGAGCCCCGCATCGACGCCGGACTGCTCGGCCTTGATCCGCGCAACGCGCTGCTGGGCGGGCAGAGCGAGGTCGCCGCCCGTGACGCGCGCGAAGTACCGCGACGCGTGCTCGAAATCGCTGCGCCGTTCCGCGACGATCCCGAGGTAGTACAGCGCCTCGTAGGACTGCGCCCCGGTAGACAGCAGTGCCTCGAACCGTGCACTGGCCGCCTTGAGGTCGCCCTGTTGCAGGTCGACGAGCCCCAGGGCGCGCAAGGCCCCCGGCACGACCGTCTGGCCGGTCGCATAGGGCACGAGCATCGCCCGGGCTTACTCGTCGCGATTCGTGCTCGCGAGCAGCAGCGCGTACTCCAGGTGCGTCGCGACATCGGCTTCCGGAGCCGTCACGAGCTCGCGGGCCGTGGCGAGCCCCTGCTCTTCCTGCCCGGACGCGATCTGCGCGCGGGCGAGCAGCATGCGGGCCGGCACCCAGTAAGGCGCGAGGCGCACCGCATCTTCGGCGCTCCGCAGCGCGAGCGCGTAATTCTCCGAGCGCAAAGCGGCGCTGCCGAGGACGTAGCGGCCCTCGGCGACCTGAGGGTGACGCGCTGCGAGGCGGCGAAACAGCTCGGTGACGTCGGCGGGCGTGCCCTGGTCGGCGATCACCGGCAGGAGGGCCAGGAATCCCGCGGCCGGGCTCAGATAGGCCGTTTCGACGAGCTGCGCGAAATGTTCTTCCGCCGTGTCGAGCCGGTGCAGTTCCAGTGCCACGACGCCGGCATAGCGGCGCGCCTCCTCGCTCGTGGGGTTCAGCGACAACCAGCGCTCCGCTGCGACCGCCGCCTCCTGCAACTGGAAGTTGCCGAACGCGACGCGCGTTGCCTGCTCGGCGACGGTCTCGTCCTCGGAGGCGAGTGCGGCCTGTCGGTAGGCTGCCGCGGCCTCCCGCAGCTCGCCGCGCTCGAGGGCGGCGTCGGCGTCCGCGACGAGCAGGTCCGGTGCGCGCGCCGCGGGCGGCTCGCCGGTGCGCACCGCCGGACCGCCAGTGCAGGAGACGAGCAGACCCAGCGCCACGACCGCAAGCAGAGGCCGGGCGTGCGTGATCGTAATCGACATGGTGCGCGCACTATAACGGAAGGGCGGGCGCGCTTGTGTTGGCACCGCCCATCACCCAGAATTTCGCGATTTCACCGCCTGGAAACCGGATGTCCATCGTCGTCGTCGGCATCAATCACCGCACCGCGCCGGTAGACGTGCGCGAGCGCGTGGTCTTCGAGCCGGCGCGGGTACCCCTGGCGCTGCGCGAACTCAGGACACTGCCCGACGTGCGCGAGTCGGTGATCGTCTCGACCTGCAACCGGACTGAACTCTACTGCGTGACCGGGGCCGGCGAAGCGGGGCTCGGCCAATGGCTGCAGAGCTACCACCAGCTCGGCTCGAGCATCCACCACTGCCTGTACCGGCTCGACGACATGCGCGCCGTCGCGCACGCGTTCGCGGTGGCCTCCGGGCTCGACTCGATGGTGCTCGGCGAACCGCAGATCCTCGGCCAGCTCAAGGACGCGTACCGCACGGCTCAGGAATCCGGCACGACCGGCCCGGTACTCAACCGGCTGTTCCAGGCAGCCTTCTCGGTCGCGAAACGCGTCAGGACCGAGACCCAGATCGGCGCGAACGCGGTCTCGGTCGCCTCGGCCGCCGTCGCCATGGCGAAGACGGTGTTCGCGAGCTTCGAGAACCGTACGGCGCTGCTGGTGGGCGCCGGCGAGACCATCACGCTCGCCACGAGGCATCTGCACGCCGACGGACTGCGACGCCTGATCGTCGCCAACCGCAGCATCGAGCGCGCGCGGGAACTCGCCGCGGAATTCCAGGGTTTCGCGATCGGTCTCGACGAGATTCCGGCCCACCTGCGCGAGGCGGACATCGTGGTCGCCTCGACGGCGAGCCCGACGGCGGTGATCACGCGCGAGATGGCCGCGGCGGCGCTCCGTGCCCGTCGGCGCCGCCCGGTCTTCATGGTGGACATTGCGGTACCGCGTGACATCGAGCCGGAAGTCGCCGAACTCGAGGACGTCTACCTCTTCACGATCGACGACCTGCAGTCGGTCGTGAACGAGAACATGGAGGGTCGTCGGCAGGCGGCGCGCGAGGCCGACCAGCTCATCGCGACCGAAGTGGACCGTTTCGAGCTGCAGTTGCGCACGCGGGACGCGGCGCCCACGATCCGGCGGCTGCGCGACGAGGCCGAGCGCGCCCGTCGACACACGCTCGAGCAGGCTCGCCGCATGCTCGCGCACGGCCGCGGC
This sequence comes from Steroidobacteraceae bacterium, assembly GCA_018059685.1. Classification (GTDB taxonomy): domain Bacteria; phylum Pseudomonadota; class Gammaproteobacteria; order Steroidobacterales; family Steroidobacteraceae; genus RPQJ01. Next base: position 3,566 of record JAGOXN010000189.1, read on the forward strand.
ACCGAGGAGGTGCTCGAGTTCCTCTCGACGACGCTGACCAACCGGCTGATCCACGGTCCGAGCCAGCGCCTGCGCGATGCGGCCGAGAGCGGCGACAGCCGGGTCATCGACACCATCACCGACATCTACCGGCTCGACCACGATTGATGAAGGACTCGATCCGCCGCCGTCTCGAGAAGTCCGTCGAGCGATTCGAGGAAGTGGGCGCCCTGCTCGCGGACCCGGAGGTCATCGGCACGCCGGGCCGCTTCCGCGACCTGTCGGTGGAGTACGCGCGCCTCGAGCCGACCGCGGCGCGTTTCCGCGCATACCGGCGCCTCGAGTCGGAACGGGTCAATGCCGCCGAGATGGCGCGAGCCGTCGATGCCGAAATGCGCGAGCTGGCCGAGGAGGAGCTGCGCACGCTCGCCATGCGACTGGAGGCGGAGGACGTCGAGCTCACGAAGCTGCTGGTCCCCAGGGATCCGCGTGACGACGGCAACATCTTCCTCGAGATACGGGCGGGCACGGGCGGCGACGAGGCGGCAATCTTCGCGGGCGACCTGTTCCGCATGTACGCGCGCTACGCCGAGCGCCAGGGGTGGAAGATCGAGGTCCTGAGCGAGAATCCCGGTGAACACGGCGGTTACCGCGAGATCATCAGCCGAATCGCGGGCCGCGGCGTCTACTCGCGGTTCAAGTTCGAATCGGGCACGCACCGCGTGCAGCGGGTGCCGGCGACCGAGGCTCAGGGCCGCATCCATACCTCCGCGTGCACGGTCGCGATCCTCCCGGAGCTCGAGGAGATCGACGAGATCGCACTCAACCCCGCGGAGCTGCGCATCGACACGTATCGCGCCTCGGGCGCGGGCGGCCAGCACGTCAACAAGACGGACTCGGCGATCCGCATCACGCACCTGCCGACGGGCATCGTCGTCGAGTGCCAGGATGAACGCTCGCAGCACAAGAACCGGTCCCGCGCCCTGTCGCTGCTGCGGGCACGGCTGCTCGAGGCGGAGCAGCAGAAGCAGACCGCGCAGCAGGCCCGGGAGCGCAAACTGCAGGTCGGCAGTGGCGACCGCTCCGAGCGCATCCGCACCTACAACTATCCGCAGGCGCGTGTGACGGACCATCGCATCAATCTCACCATTTACCAGCTGCCATCGATCATGGATGGCGCGCTCGACGAGCTGATCGGCCCGCTGCAGCAGGAATGGCAGGCCGAGCAGCTCGCGAGCCTCGAGTAAGTGCGACCGCCGGGATCGCAGCGTGGCGACGGAAATCCGTTCACTGATCGACGAGGGCGTGGCCCGCTTGAGGCGGGTCGCAGACGATCCGCGCCACGAGGCCGAGATCCTGCTCGGCGCCGCGCTCGGACGGCCTCGTTCGTTCCTCGTGGCGCACGCGGATGAGCCGGTGCTCGACTGCGAGGCCACCGACCGCTACGAAGCGCACGTGACCCGTCGGTCGCACGGGGAACCGATCGCCTACATCGTGGGCGAGAAGGAGTTCTGGTCGCTGCCGCTCCTCGTCGGGCCCGAGGTGCTGGTGCCCCGCCCCGAGACGGAACTGGTCGTCGAGCGTGCGCTGGCTCACCTGTCCGGGGGAATGCGCGGCCGCGTGCTCGACCTTGCCGCCGGCAGCGGCGCGATCGCGCTCGCCATCGCCAGGGATCGACCGCTCTGCACGGTCGTCGGCACCGATGTATCGTCCGCCGCGGTCGCAATTGCCCGCGAGAACGCAGTCCGCCTGGGGCTCGCCAACGTCGAGTTCCGGGTGGGCTCATGGCTCGCGCCGGTCGCGGGGCAATGGTTCGACCTCGTCGCGAGCAACCCGCCCTACATCGCCGAGGGCGACCCGCGGGTGGAGCCGGCCGTGCGCCGCTTCGAGCCGCACGATGCGCTCTTCGCGGGCCCGAGCGGACTCGAGGCGCTGCGGGAAATCGTCGCGTGCGCGCCCGCTCACCTGACGCCGGGAGGGTGGCTCATGGTCGAGCACGGCGATACCCAGGGGCCCGCCGTCCGGGCCCTGCTCGAGGACGCCGGATTCGAATCGATCGCGACCCATCGCGACCTCGCCGGCCGAGAGCGCTGCACCGAGGGCCGCCGCACGGGCGCGCGCGCTGCGCGCAGTGCGTGACATCCCGACGGCATCCGTTCACTATTCCGCCCCCGCTTCCTGGACCCTGTACTGGATT
>JAGOXN010000190.1 GCA_018059685.1 Steroidobacteraceae bacterium
TGTTGCGCGCGGGGTCGTTGCGCACGACCCCGGTGCCGTGCGAGAGGTACGACAGCAGCAGGGCCGCGCAGAACAGCGCGGTCACGAAGGCCAATGCCCTGCGGCGTTGAAGCATGCTCCGTCTCCCCGCCGGGTCCCGCTCGATCCGCGCGATCCACGACGTGGGGCGCCGCGGGAAATTCTTGCGTTCCTTGCAAAATAGGATTGACGCCCCCGCCGGACCTTGATTCAGGTCAAGCAGGTCGACCCGTATTTCTTCGGATTGCCGAGGCTCGCGTCATGACACAACCTGCCCGGATCTTCACCTCGGGCGACACGGGTGCGCAGTGTCGTCCAGAGCGACACAGACCTGGGCAGGTCGAGCGAGCCGTCGGCGTTAGCGCCATGCCGCAGGAGGACCAAGGCACGCGCGTGAAGCCATCTCCAACGCTCGCGCGAAGCCCCCGCAGTCGGTCGCACTCGACTGGCGATGATACTGGCCGTGGACACTCGTTCGGAGGCGGGGCTGTCGAAACATCGACCCCGCCTTGCCAGTCGGGGCCCGTCAAACCATGATCGGGCTCCACTGCCCGCACCCTGAGAGTCAGTCTGGAGTCGCATCTTGGAAATTCTTGCACTCGCCCTCCTCGCCCTCGTCGTGCTGGCGTGGTCCATCACTCGCTTTCACCTGCGCGGCCCGGACCTGTCGGCCTTCGACCAGCCGACCGGGCGGCGCTTCTCGCGCGGCGCAACGCCCGGTGTCGAGCACGAGCGAGTCGTGGCTTCACTCGGCGACATGAGCCGCTTGCTCGAAGGTGTACCCCGCAGCCAGCAGGTGCCGGTGCTTCGTCGCTACATGGACGATCTCTTTCCGGCGATCGACTCGGACGTTTCCTTTACGCCTGCAGATGCAAACGGGGTTCCTGCCGAGTGGGTACTCGCGCCCGGTGCCGACGCGGCGAAGCGCGTGCTCTACCTCCATGGTGGTGCATTCACGATGGGCAGTCCGAAGAGCCACCGGCGGCTGACCAGCAAGTTCTCCGAGATCACCGGCGGCGCAGTGCTGGCGATCGATTACCGCCTCATGCCGGAGCATCCGCGCATGGCGGGCGTCGAGGACTGCCGGCAGGCCTATCGCTGGTTGCTCGAGAACGGACCAGCGGGCCCGGGGCCCGCGGCCAGCCTGTGGGTGGCGGGTGATTCGGCCGGCGGCAATCTGACGCTGTCGCTGATCGCCTGGGTGCGCGACGCGGGTCTGAGGCTGCCGGACGCCGCGGTGGCACTCTCGCCGGCGACGGACTCGACAATGGGGTCGCCGAGCCTGCACTCCAACATCCCGAGCGACCCGATGCTCGGGCCAATGTTCGGGCCCCTGGCGAAGACCCCGCGCGTACTGCTGCTCTGGATGGCGTGGTTCCAGTCCCGTATCACGCCCTGTGCGCCGGAGGTGTCCCCGGTGTTCGGCGACCTGTCCCGACTTCCGCCGGTGCTCGTGCAGGTGAGCGATGCGGAAATGCTTCGCGACGATTCCCGCCGCTACGTCAATCGCGCCGTGGCGGCCGGTTCGCCAGTGCAATTGCAGACCTGGGACCACATGGTGCACGTCTGGCAGATCTTCCATCCCGACCTTGCCGAGGGGCGCGACGCGATCGAGGAGATACGGAAGTTTCTCGAACGACCTGCAGGCGCGCACGAGTGATCAGTTCGAGCCGGGGTGCAGCGAGATCGATCTCTGCGCCAGCGGGATCCGTTCACGGCCGGCTGCTTGCTTACAGGCGCGCAGTCAACCGGATACCGTAAGTCCTCGGCGGCTCGAGGAACGTCACGGCGTAGGGCCCGAACTGTCCCGCGGTCGTGGCGGCCTGGACGGCCTCGTCCTCGATGTTGCGGACCCAGAGTCCGACGCTCCACCGGTCACCATCGGGCAGGTACGTGAGCGAGGCGTCGGACTTGGTGTACGCCTCCTGCTGCGTGCCGCGGTTCTGCGCGAACGTACCCCAGAAGGAGCTCTCGTAACGGACGTCGCCGCGGGCACGCAGGTAGCCGCCGCCGAGCCGGAAGTCGTGCTGGTAGCCGGCCGAGACCGTCCAGTCGGGCGCGTTCTGCAGGGGGTAACCCGCGAAGTCGTGCGTGCCCGGACCGATGTCGATGTCCTCCGGGACCACGAACTCCTCGTTGCGCGCGTGCAGGTAGCCGACCGAGAGGTTCATCCGGTCGACGTCGGTTGCCTGGAGCAGCAGGTCGAGCTGGTTGCCGTAGATCTCGACTTGCTCGGCGTTGAAGGTCGTGAGGAGCGCGGTGCTGAGATTGAACGACTGCGCGAAGAGGTCACGGTAATCGTAATAGAAAGCCTCGTTGTTGACCTGCAGGCGCTCAGCGAGCATGCGGCTCTTCACGCCGACGGTGAAGGCCGTGAGTGACGCTTCATCGACGAGGTTGCTCTGCGCGGGCGTGCTCGGAAAGGCGTTGTATGTGCCCGGCTGATAGGCGGTTTGCACGTTGCCGTAGAGCATCGTCCTGTCGCCGGCGTCGTATTCGACGCCGAGCTTCCAGTCCGCGTGGTCGAAACTCTTGCGGAACGTGAACGGGACGGCGCCATAAGCGCGGCCGTCGCCCTCGCGCCGGTCGTAGCTGTAGCGGCCGCCCGCGACGATGCGCCAGGCGTCGTCGAGCGCGTACATCACCTGCCCGAACCCCGCGATGCCCTCGAGTCGGTTGCGCGTGATGTCCGCGAGCGTGAAGAGGCCGCCGAACTCCGGTGGATAGGTCACCGTGAAGAGACCGTCGTTCGTGACGCGGTATCCGTACAGGCCTGCGAGCCACGTCCATCTCTCGCCCGCGGCACCGGAGAGTCGCAATTCCTGCGTGACCTGGTTGTAGTGCGCGGAGAGGAACGCGGGAAGGCTCTCGAGCCAGTAATCCGCGGCCCAGTCGAGGTACAGGTACGAAGGCAGATACGTGAGTGTCACGTCACCGATTCGCCAGTCTACCTCGGCCCCGACGATCCACTCCTCGTAGGCCTGGTCCTCGGCCTGCGGCACGCCCGGGGCGATCACGTCGTTCCAGGGATCGTTCGACTCGAACGCGTGCGGACTGCCGTCGAAACTGCCGCCGTTGTATCCCTTGCGGACGAGGTTCGCCGGATGGCCGTTCTTCTCGGCGGTGTGCACCCAGACGTGGACGTCGAGGTCATCGTCCGGCGCGTAGAGGCCCGACAGGCGGACGCCGTAGTCGTCCTTCGAATCGGCGCCCGTGCGCAGGTAGCCGTCGTGGTTGATGTAGTCCACCGCGCCACGTAAAGCGAACGCGTCGGACACGGGCAGGTTCTGGGTCACGGTGGCGTGGAAGAGGGAACGGTTGCCGGCTTCCAGCGCGAATTCCGTGGCGAGGTCCCGCGTCGGACGGTTGAACTCTACGTTGACGGCACCACCGAGGACGCTTCGTCCATAGAGAGTGCCCTGCGGCCCCGGCAGCACCTCGATGCGGTTCACGTCGAACAGCGGGCCGCTCGTCGCCTCGCGCGGGATGTAGATGCCGTTGAAGTTGACGGTCGTCGGCGGCTCGATGTTCGGCAGGTCCAGTGTCGATCCGACGCCCCGCAGGTAGACCTCGGTCGAGGCACCCTCGGCCTGGAAACGCACCGACGGCACGAGCTTCTGGGCCGCGCGCAGGTCGACGACGCCGGAATCCTGAAGCACGTCGCTCGTCAGGACCGTGATCGCGGCCGCGGTGCGCAGGGGCGATCGGCGGCAAATTCTGCCAGACGATCAGCCTTGCCGGGGCGCGCTTGCCCCGACCCGCCACACGCTATCGGCGCACGCCGGTACGGTAGACTGCCAGCGATGCAGACCCAGACGGGATCCTTGCGGGAGGTACGGTCGATCATGGCATTTCTGATGCGATTCATGGCGCTGGCGCTCGCCTGCCTCGGGTTGGCTGGCTGCGCAGGACTGCCCGCGGGAGACCCGCTGCAGGTCACGGTGGCCGGAATCGAGCCCATGCAGGGCGAGGGGCTCGAACTGCGGATGCTCGTGAAGCTGCGCGTGCAGAATCCCAACGACACGCCGGTCGACTTCAACGGTGTCTACGTGAAGCTCGACGTCCTCGGCAAGACCTTTGCAACGGGTGTCAGCGACGAGGCCGGCACGGTGCCGCGCTTCGGTGAGGCCGTGGTCGCTGTGCCGGTGACCGTGTCGGTCATCCGCATGGTGCGTCACACGCTCGGCCTGCTCGACGGCCAGCCGATCGAGAAGGTGACATACGAGATGAGCGGCAAGCTCAGTCGCTCGGCCTTCAGCGCTGCGCGCTTCAGTGCCAGCGGCGAGATCGACCTCCGGACAGCGACCGCGCCTGCATCCGAGGCCATGCCGCAGTAGCGTGCAGGCCAGCCTGCGTCCTGGTACCGATGTGACGCCGCCATGCGCTTGCTGCTCGCCGAGGACGACGCGATGATCGGTGAGGCCGTGCGCAACGGGCTGCAGCGGCAGGGGTTCGCCGTCGACTGGGTGACGGACGGCGTCGCGACGACGCACGCGATCGCGGTCGGCGAGTACGATCTTCTCCTGCTCGACCTGGGATTGCCGCGCAAGGAGGGACTGCGGGTCCTGCAGGAGCTGCGTCGCGGCGGCGCGTCGCTGCCGGTGCTGATCGTCACGGCCCGGGATGCCGTGGCCGACCGGGTCGCGGGCCTCGATGCCGGTGCCGACGACTACGTGGTCAAGCCCTTCGAGATCACCGAGCTCGCGGCCCGGATCCGCGCCGTGCTGCGCCGCAAGGGTGGCCGGGCGACGGGTACGATCGAGCACCTCGACGTGACGCTCGACCCGGCGACGCACGAGGTCCGCCGCGGCGGCCGCGAGGTCGCGCTGTCCGCGCGGGAGTTCGCGCTGCTGCATGCGCTGCTCGAGCACCCGGGACGCATCCTGTCCCGCGCGCAGCTCGAGGAGCGACTCTACGGCTGGGACGAGGAGGTCGGCAGCAACGTGGTCGAAGTGCACATCCACTCCCTGCGCCGCAAGCTCGGGACGGATTTCATCCGCAACGTTCGCGGCGTCGGCTACCGGGTGCCGCCGGCGGAATGAATTCGCTGCGCGCACGACTGCTGGCCTGGCTGCTCGGCGCGGTACTCGTCGTCGGCGTCACGGGTGGACTCGTGCTCTACTGGAACGCGCTCGCCGAGGCGAACGAGTTCTTCGATGAGCACCTGCGCGAGACCGCGCTGCTGCTCAGGGACCAGGCCTACGGCTTCGCGGCGCAGCCCGGGCTGCCGCAGGAGGTGCCGCAGTACGATTTCGTCGTGCAGGTCTGGTCGCTCGACGGGCGGCGCGTCTACGTGTCGCAGCCTGAGGTGGTGCTGCCTCGGGCGACGACCCTCGGGTTCGATACGGTCGAGGTGGCCGGCAGCCGCTGGCGGATCTTTGGCGTGATCGCACGGGGTCATGTCATCCAGGTCGGACAGGCGCTGCGCTCGCGGGAGGAACGCGCTGCGCGGCTGGCGTTGAGGACGCTTGCGCCCTTCGGCGTGATGATGCCCGCGCTCGCGCTGCTCATCTGGTGGGCGGTCGGGCGGTCCCTCGAGCCTCTCAGGGAACTCGCGGCGTCCATCAAGGCGCGGCGGCCGGGCGTACTCGATCCGTTGCCGACGGCGCCACTGCCGCAGGAGGTCCAGCCGCTCGTCGCGTCGCTCAACGAGCTCCTCGAACGGCTGCGCCGGACACTCGAGCACGAGCGCGCATTCATCGCCGACGCGGCGCATGA
>JAGOXN010000191.1 GCA_018059685.1 Steroidobacteraceae bacterium
GCGCGCCGCGCGTGATGAGATCGTCGATGAGCACGCCCATGTAGGCCTCGCTGCGCCGCGGCCACCACGGCTCGCGCTCCTGGACCGCGCGGGCCGCGTTGAGGCCCGCCAGCAGTCCCTGCGCCGCAGCTTCCTCGTAGCCCGTGGTGCCGTTCACCTGCCCCGCGAAATACAGGCCCGCGACGTGCTTCGTCTCGAGCGTGGGCTCGAGGTCCCGCGGATCGAAGAAGTCGTACTCGATCGCATAACCCGGCCGCGTCAGGTGCGCCTGCTCGAGACCGCGGATGCTCCGCACGAACTCCTCCTGCACGTCGTAGGGCAGGCTCGTCGAGATCCCGTTGGGATAGACCTCGTGAGTGTCGAGTCCCTCCGGCTCGAGGAAGATCTGGTGCGAGACCTTTTCGGCGAATCGCACGACCTTGTCCTCGACCGATGGACAGTAGCGCGGCCCGACCCCTTCGATCACGCCGGTGAACATCGGCGAGCGGTCGGTCGCCGCGCGGATGATCGCGTGAGTGCGCTCGTTCGTCGCCGTGATGTGGCACGGCCGCTGCCGCGGATGCTCGGCGCGCAGCCCGAGAAAGGAAAAGACCGGCACCGGCTCATCGCCGTGCTGGACCTCGAGCCGCGCGTAATCGATGGTGCGACCATCGATGCGCGGCGGCGTTCCGGTCTTGAGTCGTCCCACGCGCAACGGCAGGGCGCGCAGCTTCTCGGCGAGACGGTTCGACGGTGGGTCCCCCGCACGGCCGCCGGCGTGCTGGTCGAGGCCCACGTGGATGCGGCCACCGAGGAACGTGCCGACGGTCAGGATCACCGCGCGGGCGGTGAAGAGCTGCCCGGTCCGGGTCACGACGCCCGTCACCCGCCCACCTTCGAGCCGCAGGTCGGCCACTTCCTGCTGGAAGAGGCGGAGCCTGGGCTGGTTCTCCAGCATCGCGCGAATCGCGTGCTTGTAGAGCTGGCGGTCGGCCTGCGCGCGGGTCGCGCGCACCGCGGGCCCCTTGCTCGCATTCAGCGTGCGGAACTGGATGCCCGCACGGTCCGCGGCGCGCGCCATGGCGCCGCCGAGCGCATCGATCTCCCTGACGAGGTGTCCCTTGCCGATGCCGCCGATGGCCGGATTGCAGCTCATCTGCCCGAGCGACTCGATGCTCTGCGTCACGAGGAGCGTGCGGCAGCCCATGCGGGCCGCGGCCAGCGCGGCCTCGGTGCCGGCATGGCCGCCGCCGACCACGATGACGTCGAATGTTCCCGGGTGACTCACGCTGCGATCTCCGGCGCGCATTGTACGGGGTCGTGCCGCACGCCCGCGACGGCCGCTCAGCCGTCGGCACCGCACTCACGCAGCCGCGCCTGCAGTGCCGGGAGCCGCAGCGTCACGAAGCGCCGCGCCTGGCGCTCGTAGCGGTTGCGCCAGTACCCGTGCCGCAGGCATTCGACGAGGTAGCCCGCGAGGCTCATGCGCCCGCGATTCCACTGCCGGATCACGTGGTAGTACTCGTGCAGGACCAGCGCCGGGTCGGCGAGGAACTCGGCAAGTGATCCGCGCAGCAGGATGCGGTTGCGGCGGGTCACGGCGCGCGCGCCGAGATGCAGGCGCGCGTAGCGCGAGTGTTCGACGATCCGCACCTCGTCGACGGGTTCGCCGAACAGTTCCTCGAGCGCCCGGCGCTCGCGGGCCGGGAGGCACGCGACCGTGCGCAACGACCCGGGTCTCAGGCGCCCGCGTCCGCGCTCGGGCGCTTGCCGTTCACGGCGGTCACCTTCCGCTTGCGCGCCGCCGGGGCCGCGCGCTTGCTGCGCTCGCGCCGCACGCGCCCAACCGACGGCGCAGGCAGCGCCGGACGCACGCCGATCGACGCCGGCTCGCCGGCCGCCGCCCGCTCGAGCGCCTCGAAGCTGCGGCGCAGGCAGTCGGCGAAGAACGCCGGATCCGGCAGCATCTCGCGGCAGGAGATGGCGCAGATGCACATCGTCCCGGCGTAGCTGAAGCCCGTGACGTTGAGCCCCACTCCGTCGAGAACGATGCTGATCGGCGCGTAGGCCACGAGCCGGGCTCCGGCCATGTAGAGCGGAACATCCGGCCCGCGCACGTTCGAAACCACCAGGCCGAGGCTCGGCATGCTGGCCCGGCTGAGGAGCGCGTGGGCGATCACGTTCGGCACGCGATCGAGCAGGTCGCGCATCAGTTCCTTGCCGAGCGCCTCGGAGGTCCGCTTCGCATTGCGGGCATCCACGGAAATCGCCTGCAGGCGCTGCAGCGGATCCGCGATCTCCGTGTGCACCGGCATCAGCGTCATGCCGACCTGGTTGCCGCGGTCGCCGCCCTTGTTCTGGCCCCGCAGGGACAGCGGCACCCCGGCCATCATGGTCGCGTCGGGCAACTCGCCCTTGCTCGCCAGGTACTGGCGCAACGCGCCGCCGACGATCGCGAGGAACAGGTCGTTCACCGTGGCCTCGCCCACGCGCTGGCGAATCTTGCGGAAATCCGCGAGCGGCAGGTTGACGGCTTCGAATACGCGATGCGACGAAACCTTGCCGCTGAAACGCGTCTCCGGCGACAGCTCCGGCTTGAGCGCCCCGAGGTCGCCGGCGAGCACGCGGCGCAGCTTCGACTGCTCCGGGACGCCCTCCTCGCGCATTTTCACGATCGCTTCCCTGCCGAGGCCGGCGACCCGCCGCGCGGTCGTCAGCGCGAATCGCGCCAGAGCCGGGACATTTTCTGCGTTGTGGACCAGCGCGCGCGAATAGAGCTCGATGGTCGTCGGCTCGCGGTCGATGTGCGGCCGGGCGCCCGCACCGTCCTCGTCGGCATCGAGCGTGTCCGGGCTCAGCGAATGCAGGGCCTTCAGGAGTTCGCTGGCCGACTCGCCGTCGATCATGGAGTGGTGAATCTTCGTGTAGAGCGCGAAGCTCCCGGGCGGCACGCCCGGAACGTGCTGCAGGCCCTCGATGACGTAGGCTTCCCAGAGCGGCTTGCTGCGATCGAGCGGACGCGAGTGGAGGCGCGCCACCTGGATGCAGAGCTGGCGCCAGTCGCCGGGTTGCGGCAGCGCGATGTGGCGCACGTGGAACTCGACGTCGAAGCCCGCATCCTCCAGCCAGTACGGGCGGTCCAGCGCCAGCGGGACGTTGACGAGGCGCCTGCGGAACGACGGGAACTGCTGCAGCCGGCCGGTGAAGAAACGCAGGATATCCTTGAACCGCACGCCGCCGCCCGGCGCCGTGGACTGGTCGTAGATGCACAGCGACGCCACGTGCATGTGGTTGTTGCCGTGCTCGGCCTGCAGGAACATTGCGTCGGAGCCGGAGAGCTGCTTCATGGTCCCTTCCTCGTCGTGGACCGCAAGGCTACTCTGGCCGGGCCCCGATCGCGACTGGACACGAACCGGTCAGCGCGAAGCGCGTGGCCGCCACCGCCGCAGCAGCAGGGTGTTCGACACCACGCTCACGCTCGAGAACGCCATGGCAGCCCCGGCGATGACGGGGTTCAGGAGCCCGGCCGCGGCCAGGGGGATTCCCACGACGTTGTAGACGAAGGCCCAGAACAGGTTCTGGTGGATCTTGCGGGTCGTCCGCCGCGAGATGTCGATCGCGTCCGCGACGAGCCGCGGATCGGGCCGCATCAGGGTGACGCCGGCGGCGTGCATCGCGACATCCGTGCCGCTGCCCATGGCGAAACCGACATCGGCCGCCGCCAGCGCCGGGGCATCGTTGACCCCGTCGCCGACCATCGCGACCGGGCCGTGCGTCCGCAGCCCGGTCACCCTCGATGCCTTGTCACCTGGCAGGACCCCGGCAATGACCGAATCGGCCGGGATGCCGACGGATCGTGCGACGGCGCGCGCCGCGCCCTCGCTGTCGCCGGACAGCATGACCGTGCGCAGGTCGAGTCCGTGCAGTGCGGACACCGCCTCGGCGGAGGTTGCCCGCGGGGGATCCCCGAACGCCAGGAGGCCGAGCACCCGAGTATGGCCGGGCGAGCGTTCCGCGACCCATGAGACCGTGTGGCCGTTCGCCTCCAGGGCGTCCGCCTCGTCGGCGAGATCCCCGGCATCGCCGCCCAGATCCGCGATGAGGCCCCGGTGACCGATCAACAGCTCGCGGCCCTCGACCGAGGCGGTCACTCCCCGTCCGGCGAGGGCACCGGCATTGCGGGCCTCCGGCACGGCGAGCTCGCGCCCTCTTGCAGCCTCGACCACCGCGGTGGCGAGCGGATGCCGGCTGCCCGATTCCACGGCTGCGGCGAGCCTCAGCAGTTCCTCCTCGGTGATGCCCGATGGGCGAACGGCGACGAGCGTGGGCTTGCCAACGGTCAGGGTTCCGGTCTTGTCCAGTGCGACGACGCGCACCCGATGGGCCGCTTCCAGCGCCTCGGCATCCTTGACCAGGATGCCCGCCCGGGCCGCCACCCCGGTACCGGCCATGATGGCCGTCGGCGTCGCTAGGCCCAGGGCACAGGGACAGGAGATCACCAGCACCGCGACGGCATTCAGGGTCGCGACGCTCCAGTCCCCGGCCCACAGGCCCCAGCCGAGGAAGGTCACGGCCGCAATCGCGATCACCACCGGTACGAATACCGCGCTCACGCGATCCACGATGCGCTGGATCGGTGCCTTGCGCGCCTGGGCGTCCTCGACGAGCCGGATGATCCGTGCGAGCGCGGTCTCGGCGCCGACCGCCGTGGTGCGCAACACGAGGCGGCCCTCGCCGTTCACCGCACCGCCCGTGGCCTGACCGCCCGGCACTTTCGGGACCGGACGCGACTCGCCCGTGAGCAGCGACTCGTCCACGTGGCTGCGGCCCTCGACGATCTCGCCATCGACCGGAATGCGGTCTCCCGGCAGCACGACCACGAGGTCACCGACCCGCACCTCGGCGATCGCCACCTCGACCTCGCGTCCGCCGCGCCGCACCCGCGCCACGTTCGGCCGCAGCGCCTGCAGCGCCCGGATCGCGTCGGTCGTCTGGCGCTTCGCGCGCGCTTCGAGCCACTTGCCGAGCAGCACCAGCGCGATCACTACCGCTGCCGCCTCGAAGTACAGGTGCCCGTCGTGCGCGGACTCGCCGGAGAGCAGGTGGTAGAGGCTGAGGCCGTAGGCAGCACTGGTCCCGACGGCAACCAGCAGGTCCATGTTGCCGGCGCCGGCGCGGAGCGCGCTCCACGCGCCGCGGTAGAAACGTGCGCCGAGCCAGAACTGCACGGGTGTGGCGAGCAGCAATTGCGCCCATGCGGGCACGGTCCAGTGGACGCCGAACGGCAGCGCGAGCATCGGCAGCACGAGCGGGAAGGCGAGCAGCAAGGCCAGTGTGACGTGCAGGGCCTCGCGCGAGATGCGTCGGCCTGCGGCGGTGGGCGCGGCGTTCTCCTGGACCGGCGGTTGCTCCGGCGCGTCCCAGGTCGCGTGGTAGCCGGCCTTCCCGATCGCAGCGACGAGGGTCGCCGGATCGGTGCCCGCCGCGACCGTGACGTTCGCCTGTTCGGTCGCGAGGTTCACGCTCGCTTCGCGCACGCCGGGCACCTGCTGCAGGGCGCGCTCGACCCGGCCGACGCAGGAGGCACAGGACATGCCGGTCACGGTGAGACGGACACTGTCCTCGGCCACGGACGAGACAGCAGCGGGATCGATCGGCGTAGTCACGGATGCTGGTATCGTTCAGAAGGAATTGACAAACAGT
>JAGOXN010000192.1 GCA_018059685.1 Steroidobacteraceae bacterium
AGCGCGCCCGCCGCGAGCAGCGCGACGACCATCGGCCCCCACTGCAGGGCCACGTCAGTCATCGCGCGATCCTCTGCAGCGGTCTCGGAACGACTGGCATGGACGCATCCATCATGGAGGGCGGGGCAGTCTAGCGGCAACTCCCTGTGGCCGCGCACGCCCGTAGGCGGCGGTGTATCGCCGGGCTGGCTCGCAGCGACCCGAAGTGGCGGGCCAACCGCCGGCTCACCGGCGACGCACTCCCCGCACCCGAACCGGGATAAAGTGCAGCCATGCTGGCGATGGTCCTGCGCGGCCCGCACGGTCTGCTCGAGCGTGAGCAGCGCGACCTTTCGCGACCCGGTCCCGGGCAGGTGTCCCTGCGCGTGCGGGCCTGCGCAGTTTGCCGGACCGATCTGCACGTGATCGACGACGACCTGCGGGGGATACGCCACCCGATCGTGCCCGGTCACGAGATCGTCGGCGAGGTCGTGAGCACAGGACCGGGGGTCGAGCTTGCGCCCGGGACTCGGCTCGGCGTCCCATGGCTCGGCTGGACCTGCGGCGCGTGCGAGCACTGCCGTCAGGGCCGCGAGAACCTGTGTGACGCGGCGCGGTTCACCGGTTATCACATCGACGGTGGCTTCGCCGAGTTCGTAGTAGCCGATGCGCGGCATTGCCTGGCGTTGCCGGACGAGATCGACGACGCACATGCCGCACCCCTCCTGTGCGCGGGTCTCATCGGCTTCCGTTCCCTGCTCATGACGGGCGATGCGCGCCGGCTCGGAATCTACGGATTCGGTGCGGCCGGACACATCGTGGCCCAGGTAGCACGACACCAGGGCCGGGAGTGCTTCGCCTTCGTGCGACGGGGCGACGAGGGCGCGGCACGCCTCGCGCGCGAACTCGGTTGCGAATGGACCGGGCCCAGCGACGAGCAGCCCCCCGCGCGACTGGATGCAGCCATCATCTTCGCGCCGGCCGGGGATCTGGTTCCACGCGCGCTGGCCGCCGTGGGGAAGGGGGGAACCGTCGTGTGCGGGGGCATCCACATGAGTGATATCCCCTCGTTTCCGTATGCCCTGCTCTGGGGGGAGCGCACCGTTCGCTCGGTTGCGAACCTGACGCGACGCGACGGCGTGGAATTCCTGAAACTCGCGCCGCGCATCCCGGTTCGCACGCATGTGACGACCTACCCGCTCGCGGCCGCGAACGAAGCGGTGGCCGACCTGCGCCACGGCCGGCTCACCGGAGCCGCGGTGCTGCTGCCGCGCAGCTGAAGCGATATCCTTGTCGTCCGCGCGGGCCAGCGGGTCCGCGCTCCCGGGAGTCACCAGATGAAAGTCCACGTGAAGCACTCGCTGAAGGCCGATGTCGCCGATGCCTTCAAGCTCTGCACGGAGCAGAAGCACCAGGAGGCGATCTACGCCCAGCTCGGGGGCTCGGACGTCCGGATCAGGCGCGAAGGCCGTGCGCCGAACGTAAAGCTGCACATCTCACGCAACGAGCCCGCGAACCCGCCCGCGGCCATTCGCCGGCTGATTCCGAGCACGAACGCCGTGAATCACAGCGAGGCCTGGGCGGTGGGAGGGAAGGGGTACGCGGCGGACGTCAAGGTGGAAATCAAGGGGGTACCGGTGAAGATCGCCGGCACCAAGACCCTGCAGCCCGCGAAGGGCGGCTGCGTCATCGAGTGGGAATTCGAGGTAACGAGCGGCATTCCGCTCGTCGGAGGAATCCTGGCGTCCTTCGCGGGCAGTGAACTCGAGAAGAAGGTCGAGAAGGAATTCACGATCCTGAAATCGCTCGCCTGAGCGATTGCTGCAGCGCAGCTAGCCAATCGCGAGATGGCGGCCGCGCCGTGCGCAGGTAGCATACCTGTATGACAAGGCTGTCACTCGTCGACCAGGCGTTCTTCATGCTCGAGACCGAGCAGCGGCCCATGAGCATCGGGGCGCTGGTCGTGCTGGCACGTCCGCCCGGTTTTCGCGGCAGGTTCGCCGATTCGCTGCTCGAGACCATGCTCCGGTGCCCGGTCGGGCCGCCGTTCAGCTACCGGATCAAGCCTGGCGCGGTGAAGGGCCTGGTGGCGCTCGAGGAGGACGAGCAGATCGACCCGGCGGCGCAGGTCAGGCGCCACCGGCTCCGGGCAGGCTCGGACCTGCAGGGACTTTTCAAGCGCGTCTGCGCGATACATGCGACCCGGTTGCCAAGGGATGCGCCGCTTTTCGAGCTGCACGTGTTCGAAGGGCTGCCCGATCGCCGGCTGGCACTCTACTTCAAGACGCACCACGGGCTCATCGACGGCATCGCGTTCATCCGGGCCTTCAAGAGCATGGTCACGACGTCGCCCGGAGAGCACGAGCCCCGGGCAATCTGGGAAGGCATGCGCCACTTGGCCGTGCCCCAACTGGCGCCCACGCCGCAGGGCACCGCAGGCTTCGTCCAGTTCGCGGCCGGCGCAGGTCGTGCTGCCGGCGACCTGCTGCGGCTCGCCTGGCACCAGGGGCTGCGCAATGCCGGTCTCGGCCGCGGCCTCGTGACGCCCTTCGTCTCGACGCCGGACGTGCTCGCGACGCCACCGAGTTCGCGTCGTGTGCTCGCGCACTGCCAGTTGCCCCTGGCACGCGTGCGCTCGATTGCGGCGCGAGGTGGCGCCAAGGTGAACGACGTGCTCCTCACCGTGCTCGACATGGCCATGCACCGCTATCTCGCGGAACGCGGTTCGTCGCCGCGCCGGCCGCTCGTGGCCGACATGCCGGTGGCCCTGAACGACCACGGCCGGGCCGGCAATCGCATCACGATCCTGCAGGTGCCGATGGGTCACCCCGACGCGCCCCCCGCGCAACGCCTCCGCGAAGTCGTGCGCGAGACGACGCAGGTCAAGGAACAGGTCCGCGCGTTGTCGGGTAACGCGCTGACGGTCTATTCGATCGCGGGGCACGCGCTCGCGAGCGCCATCGAGGCCGCGGGCCTGCGCGAGCTGCCGATGCTCGCCAATGCCGTGATCTCGAATCCGGCCGGACTCGAGCATCGGGCGTACTTCAACGGCGCCGAGGTGGAACTCGCGCTGCCGGTCTCGGTCGTGGCACATCACCAGGTGCTCAACATCACCGTCACGACCTATGTCGACGGACTGCACGTCACGTTCATCGCGCTAGAGGAGGCGATCCCGGACCTCGAGCGCCTGGCGGACTACACGGTCACGGCGCTCGCAGCGCTCGATGCCGACCTGCCCGCCCAGGCCCGCGCGGAACCGAAGGCACGCAGGCGACGGGCGTCCGCCGGCGGGGTGGATCCTCGTGCCGTGCCGCGCTCGCCGACCCGCGCGAGCGCGAACTAGTCGCGCCCGCGTTTCCGTTGCGACGCGTCATGCGGTTTCCGCGCGCAGGAACCTTGGCACACCAGGTCTCCATCGCCGCGCGCCTCGCCGCGCGCGGGCTGCGACGACGCATGGCTGGCGAGGTCCCCCCGCCCGCGACACCGCACGAGTTCCGTACGACGCTCGAGCCCTGGCTGGCCGCGCTGCCAGCCGGCCTCGCGGCCGGGCACACTTTTCACCAGCTGCCGGCGAAACAACCGCCCTGGCACGACACGGGCGTCACGGTGGAGGAAGGTGAGCGCATCACGATCCTCGCCGATGGACGCGTGTACCTCTCCCGCCTCCTCGACATCTGGGTAGGACCCGCCTTCCAGCTCTGGTGCCGCATCGGCGACCAGGGTCCCGTCTTCCGTGGAACCCGGACCACGAATACGTTCGTCGCACCGCAAGGCGGCCGCCTCTGGCTCGCCAGCTATTTTCCGGGCGAATGGGCCGACCCGAGCGGTCGCCTCGCCACGCCGCCCGCTGACTATGCGCAGGTCTCCGGCGCGATGTCAGCATTGGTGCTGCGCTGGTCCCGCGGCACCGACGTCCCGAGTCTGTTTCGCGAATTCGCCAAGGACACGCGGGTGCCCGGTCTGGTGCTGCTCGAAGCCGAGCGCCTCGACCAGCCGATCCCCACGCCCGATCAATGGGACTACCTCTGGTACCTTGGACCGGGCGAGATCTTCAGGTCGTCACGACGTGCCGACGGCCAAGCGAGCCTCTGCTGCCACACCCACGGCGACGTCGGCATCCTGCGCCGGGACGCCCGGGTACCACTCGAGGCCGGACTCCGACTGCACTGGTCCTGGCGAGTCGACGAGCTGCCGATCGACCTCGCCGAGGACACTCTCCCGTCCCACGATTACCTGAGCATCGCGGTCGAGTTCGACGACGGCCAGGACCTCACGTACTACTGGAGCGCGGCGCTGCCCGCGGGAACCGTCTACCGCTGTCCGCTCCCGACCTGGAAGGACAAGGAGACGCACGTGGTCGTGCGCTCCGGGCGCGCGGGGCTCGGCCGGTGGCTCGACGAGGAACGCGACCTGCATGCCGACTACGCACGGATCATCGGCGGGCCTGCCCGCCAGGTGGTGCGGGTCTGGCTGATCGCGAACAGCCTGTTCCAGCGTGGCCACGGCCGCTGCGAATATGCGAGCATCCGGATGTCGAACGACGACGGGACCATCGAGGTCCTCTGACGCACGGGGAGACCGTCATGCACGGACTCATGATGGAGCGGCCGCTCCTGATCACGGACATCATGCGCTTCGCGGACCGGAACTTCCCGGAGGTCGAAGTCGTCTCGGTGACGCTCGATGCGCCGCGGCACCGCTGCACCTGGCGCGACGTCTTCCGCCGGACGCGCCAGCTCGCCAACGCCCTGACCGCCGCCGGTGTGAAGCCCGGCGACCGCGTCGCTTCTCTGGCCTGGAACGACTACCGGCACCTCGAGATCTACTACGCCGTTTCGTGCATGGGCGCGGTGATGCACACGGTCAATCCGCGGCTCTTCCCGGAACAGCTCGAGTACATCATCAATCATGCGTCGGACCGTGTGCTGTTCATCGACCCGACGCTGCTCCCGCTACTGGAGGGTCTGAAGGGCAGGATCCCGTGCGTCGAGCGTGTCATCGTGATGACGGGCGACGCGACCATGCCGGCAGCGGTGAAAGGCAAGCTCGAGTCCTACGAGTCGTTCATCGCGCCGCACCCTGCCGAGTTCGGCTGGCCGACGCTCGACGAGAGGCAGGCGAGCTCGCTCTGCTACACCTCCGGCACCACTGGGAATCCCAAGGGCGTGCTGTACAGCCACCGCTCGAACGTGCTGCACGCCTACGCCGGCTGCATGAGCGACGCGGTCGGATTGAACGCGCAGGACGTGATCCTCGCCGTCGTGCCGATGTTCCACGCGAATGCCTGGGGACTGCCGTACAACGCCGCGATGACCGGCACGAAGCTGGTGTTCCCGGGGCCGAAGATGGGCGATGCCGAGACGCTGGTCGATCTCATGAACACCGAGGGCGTGACGCTGGCGGCCGGCGTTCCGACCGTGTGGACCCTGCTTCTCAACCACCTCGCCCAGACCGGCAAGAAGGTCCCGACACTGAAGAAGACCCTGATCGGCGGCTCAGCCGTGCCGTTGAGCATGATCAAGACGTTCACCGAGGTACACGGCGTCAAGGTGCTGCAGGGCTGGGGCATGACGGAGACGAGTCCGCTCGGCACGGTCAGCACGCTGCGGCCGGAGATGGAGTCGCTCCCTGCCGAGGAGCGCTACCGCATGCAGGCC
>JAGOXN010000193.1 GCA_018059685.1 Steroidobacteraceae bacterium
GCGCGCCTCGGCGATGCGCTCGCGCCAGACACCCTGCTCGGCCAGCGGCCGCCCGAACGCCGTGCGGCCAAGCGCGCGCCGGCACGTCGCCTCGAGGGCCCGCTCCGCCGCTCCAATCGCGCGCATACAGTGATGAATGCGCCCGGGCCCGAGCCGGCCCTGCGCGATCTCGAAACCGCGACCCTCCCCGAGCAACAGGTTCGAGACCGGCACGCGCACGTCCACGAAGTCGACCTCGGAGTGCCCGTGAGGCGCATCGTCGTAGCCGAACACCGACACATTGCGCACGACCCGCACGCCCGGGGTGTCCATGGGCACGAGGATCATCGACTGCTGACGATGCCTGTCCGGATTGCGCGGGTCGGTCTTGCCCATGAAGATGAGCACCTTGCAGCGCGGGTCGCCGGCACCCGAGGTCCACCACTTGCGGCCGTTGATGACGTAGTAGTCGCCGTCCCGGACGATGCCTGCGGCGATGTTGGTGGCATCCGAGGAGGCCACCGCCGGCTCGGTCATCGCGAATCCCGAGCGGATCTCGCCGGCGAGGAGCGGGGTGAGCCACCGGTGCTTCTGTTCCTCGCTGCCGTAGCGCACCAGCACTTCCATGTTGCCGGTATCGGGGGCGGAGCAATTGAACGCCTCCGGCGCGATACCCGAGCGACCCATGACCTCGCACAGCGGCGCGTACTCCAGGTTGGTGAGACCGGCGCCGTGCCCGGACTCCGGCAGCCACAGGTTCCAGAGACCCGCGGCCCTGGCCCGGGCCTTCAGTTCCTCGACCACGCGCGTCGGCTGCCACGCGTTGCCCTGCCTGCGGTTCTCCGCAATCTCCGCGTGAAAGCGCGACTCGCTCGGGTAGACGTGCTCGACCATGAAGCCGCTCACGCGGCGCTGCAGGTCCCGTACCTTGTCCGAATGTGCGAAGTCCATCGTCGTCTCCTCAGGAAAGCTTGAGCCGCTCGACCTGGCTCCAGGCGAGCTCGGCGAGCGGACGCGCGCCGCGCCCGGTTTCCAGCGCCTCGTTGCTCGAGGCATTGCCCTGCAGCGCGCGGGCCAGCACACCCTGCAGGATTGCCGCGAGGCGGAACATGTTGTACGCGATGTAGTACTCCCAGTCGCGCGCCGCGATGCCCGCGCGGCCGGTGCGCCGGCAATAGGCGGCGACGTATTCCTGCTCCGTCGGGACGCCGAGCGCCGCGAAGTCGATTCCGCCGAGCCCGCGGAAGACGCCCGGCGGCACGCGCCACACCATGCAGTGATAGGCGAAGTCCGCGAGCGGATGACCGAGGGTGGAGAGTTCCCAGTCGAGGACCGCAAGGATGCGGGGCTCGCGCGGGTGGAAAATCACGTTGTCGATGCGGTAGTCGCCGTGGACGATGCTGGTCTCGTCTCCCGGTGGCACGTTGGCCGGCAACCACGCGATCAGGTTGTCCATCGCCTCGATCTTCCCGGTCTCCGATCCCCGGTACTGCCGGGTCCAGCGCGCGACCTGGCGCGCGATGTACTCGCCGGTGCGGCCGAAGTCGCCGAGTCCCACGGCCGCAGGGTCGACCGTGTGCAGCGTGGCGATGACGCGGTTGATCTCGTCGTGGATTGCGGCGCGCCCGGATTGCGGGACGTCGGGCAGCCGTGGATCCCACAGGACGCGGCCTGCGACGTACTCCATGACGTAGAACGCCGTCCCGATGACGGAGGTGTCCTCGCACAACGCGTGAGCCCGGGCCACGGGCACGCCGGTACGCGCGAGGGCCTTGATGACGCGGTACTCGCGATCGACCGCATGGGCCGAGGGCAGCAGGTTGCCCGGCGGCTTGCGGCGCAGGACGTACGCCTGGCGCCCGGCCGCCAGCAGGTAGGTGGGATTCGACTGGCCGCCCTTGAACTGGGTCACTTCGAGCGGGCCGTCGAGGGGGGCCACGTGGCTGCCGAGCCAGTCGGCGAGGCGCGCCATGTCGATGGCATGCCGTGGCGCGACCGGTCGCGTATCGGGGTTGCCTTGTGCCATCTGCCCTCGTGTCTCCCAGGCTCGTGGTTGCGCGCGGCGCCAGCGGTCGCGCGACTCAGAACCAGGCGTCGCGCATGGCGAGCACGGTTTCGTCGACGCTCTCGAGGAGCTCGAACTGCGGCCCGGTCCGCGACAGTTCCCAGCGAAAGAAATACCGGCAGGCCTGGCGCTTGCCATCATAGAACGAGCCGACCCTGCCATGCGCCGCGGCCGCCTGCTCGAGCCAGATCCACGCGAGCACCACATGCCCGAAGGCCTCGAGGTACACGGCGGCATTCGCCAGCGTTCGTGCGGGATCGCCGGTCGCATGCAGCGCCCGTGTCGCCTGCCGCATCCGTCCGGAGGCCTGCTCGAGCCCCGCTGCGTGGCCGGCCAGTTGCGGATCACCGGTCGCGCGGGCACGCGCAATTGCGCCGGCCAGCCGACGGGACAGCAACCCGAGTGCCCGCCCCTGCTGCATCGTGACCTTGCGACCGAGCAGATCCAGCGCCTGGATGCCGTGGGTGCCCTCGTGAATCGGGTTCAGGCGGTTGTCGCGGTAGAACTGCTCGAGCGGATAGTCGCGCGTGTAGCCGTATCCCCCGAGCACCTGGATCGCGAGGTCGTTGGCGACGAGGCACCACTGCGAGGGCCATGACTTGGCGACTGGCGTGAGGATCTCGAGCAGCAGCCCGGCTTCCTCGCGCGCCTCCGCCTCCGCTGCGGTGCGCTGCTCGTCCACGAGGCGGGCGCAGTAGAGGTTGAGCCCGAGCGCTCCCTCGACATAAGCCTTCTGCGCGAGAAGCATGCGGCGGACGTCCGCATGTTCCACGATGTTCACCTGCGGCGTCGCAGGATCCCGGCCGGCCGGCGGCCGGCCCTGCGGCCGGTTACGCGCATATTCGAGCGACTCGAGGAAGCCGGCGTAGCCGAGCGCCGTCGCGCCGAGCCCGACGCCGATACGGGCCTCGTTCATCATGTGGAACATGCAGGCGAGGCCGTGGTGCGCCTCGCCGACGAGGTAGCCGATCGCCCCGGCCCGCCCTTCCGGGCGATGACGCCCCTCGCCGAAATTGAGCGCGGTGTTGACGGTGCCACGATAACCCATCTTGTGATTGAGGCCGGCGAGCGCGATGTCGTTGCGCTCGCCGAGCGTGCCATCCGCCGCGACGAGCGTGCGCGGCACGATGAAGAGCGAGATGCCCTTCACGCCCCGCGGCCCGCCCGGAATCCTCGCGAGCACCAGGTGGACGATGTTGCGCGCGATTTCATGCTCGCCGGCGGAGATCCACATCTTGTTGCCGAAGAGGCGGAACCGGGCCCCGAGCGGCGAATCGCCGTCCGGCTCGGCCCGGGTCGCGACGTCCGCGAGCGAGGAGCCCGCCTGGGGCTCCGACAGGCACATCGTGCCCGTGTAGCGCCCGTCGAGCTGCGGCCTGGCGAACGCATCGACCTGCGCGGGCGACCCATGCGCGACGAGCAGGCTGGCGTTGGCGACGGTGAGCAGCGCGTAGGCGGAGGTGGCGGCATTGGCGGCCAGGAAGTACGCGAAACACGCCTTGTCCACGACGACCGGCAACTGCATGCCGCCGAGCGCGTCGTCCTGCGTCGCCGAGAGCAGCCCGGCGCCGGCGAAGGCCTCGAACGCGGCGCCCACCTCGGGTATCAGCCGCACGCGCTCGCCGTCGAACCCGGGCTCTTCGAGGTCACCCCTCCGCCGATGGGGCAGGAAGCGGTCGATGGCGATGCGCTCGGCCGTGTCCAGTGCGGCATCGAAGGTCTCGCGCGAGTGGTCCGCAAACCGTTCGCGGGTACACAGCCGCTCGACGTCCAGCCATTCGTACAGCTGGAACTCGAGGTCCCGGCGGGAAACGAGCTTCGACGACACGCCCGGCATCATACCGAGCGCACGATCCACGCGCAGTCCGCAGAAATCGTGGCCATTGCGCGCTTGCGTGCCTTGGACCCGATCATCTGCTACGTTGCGTGGCATGGCCACCAAACCAAGTATCCTGGACCTGGTCCGGCTGCTTCCGTCCGGAGACATCGCGCGCGCCGCTCAGGCACTGGGCCTCAGCCCCGACGCGCTCCTGAAGCGCGTCGGCTCGTTCGAGAACGTGATCGGCACGAAGCTCATGGACCGGGCGGCGAAAGTCCTGAAGCCGGGCGAGGCCGGCCGGCTGGTGATCGACCATGCGAGTCGCATCTTCTCCCAGGCCCGGGACCTGACGCGCGATCTCGAGGAACTCGCGGGCCTGCAGGCGCCCGAGATCGTCCTCGGTGCCGACATGTTCGCGGCCGAGCTGCCACTCGGCGTCACTCTCGGGCGCATGGCAACGGCGAATTCCCGGCTGCGGGTGCAGGTCGTCGTGGGGAATTTCGAGGAACTGGTGCGGGAGGTACTGGCCGGCAGGCTCGAGTTCGCCATCGCCGACACGACGGGCGCCGAGCGGCACACGGCCAAGCTCGCGATCCAGCCGGTCGCCGAGCATCGCATGTTCTTCTTCGCGCGCCATGGCCACCCGCTCGCGCAGACCCGTGACCTCTCGCTCGAAGCCATCCTGGCGGCCCCGCTCGTCGCGCCGCGCGTGCCGCAGCGGATCGCGGTGCACGTCGCGAAGTCGATGCCGCTCGCGAAAATCGACCGGGACACGGGCGACCTGAGCCCGAACATCATGCTCGACAGCTTCGCCGTCGCGAGGGCGGCCATCATGGCCGGCAACGCGATCTCGATCGCGCCGCTCACGGCCATCGAGAACGAGCTGCGGGCCGGACGCCTGGCGCTGATCCCGTACGAGGC
The DNA here is from genome assembly GCA_018059685.1 of Steroidobacteraceae bacterium. Classification (GTDB taxonomy): domain Bacteria; phylum Pseudomonadota; class Gammaproteobacteria; order Steroidobacterales; family Steroidobacteraceae; genus RPQJ01. The sequence goes on from JAGOXN010000193.1 coordinate 4,785, forward strand.
GCCCTGGCTGCACATGAGCTACGGGCTCTTCTACCCGCGGAAGAAGTCGCTCTCGCGCGCGGCACAGCTGTTCGTGACGCAACTGCGACAGGTGGAGACCGGGATCCAGGAACGCGAGCAGCGCGCCATCGCGCGCATGAGCATCAAGCGGCGCCCGCGGAAGTCGACGAAGCGAACGCAGGCACCCCGCGCCGCCGCCAGGCGCCGCACGCGGCCCGCACGCGGCCGCTGACATGGCCGCGACGTGCCAGCCACGGTTGACCTGACGGTCGTCTGGAACTTCGCCACGGCAGTGCTGATCGGCGCGCTCCTCGGCATCGAACGGGAGCGGCACAAGCGCGAGCACGACGAACAGACCATCGGCGGGCTGCGCACGTTCATCCTCTTCACCCTGATCGGCGCGCTCGGGGGCTGGCTGACCCTCGTCCTCGATGCGCCGTGGATCCTGGCGGCTGCGCTGATCGCCTCACTGGCGCCCGTGCTGGCGGGCTACGTGCTGTCCGCCCGGTCGCAGCCGGACGCACTCGGCCTCACGACGGAGCTCGCCGCCATCGCCGCGTGCCTGCTCGGTGCCATGACGACGCTCGGGCAGCGCGAACTCGCCGTCGGTCTCGGAGTGATGGTCGCGGCCGTGCTGGCCTACAAACAACCCCTGCACGGGATCGTCAACAGGCTCGACCGCGAGGACGTCTACGCGGGCCTGCGGCTGCTGATCGCGACCTTCATCGTCCTGCCGCTGCTGCCGGACCGCCCGGTCGATCCCTGGGGTGCGCTCAATCCACGGTCGCTGTGGATGCTCGTGCTGCTCATCTCGACCCTGTCACTGGTCGGCTACGTCGCGACCCGG
>JAGOXN010000194.1 GCA_018059685.1 Steroidobacteraceae bacterium
TTGCGTGGCACCGACGCTCCGGACCGGCCCGGCCGGCAGATGGCGCTGATGGCGAAGACCCTCGCGAGCGATCAGGAACTCGACGACGTGATCGCGTTCATCCACGCGCAGGGCGCGGGCCAGTGACTTGATGCCGCGGTTGCTCGTGATCGCCGGGCCGACCGCCGCCGCGACGCTGGCCGCAGCCGCACTGCTCGTCGGCGTCGCGTGGGCCGCGCCGGCCGAACTCGCGCTGAGCCGGCACTGTCCGCCGGGCTTCGAGAAGACCACGGCCGGCACGTGCCGACTGCGCACGCTGTACGAGTTCTATGACTCGCTCGGCGGCCGCGGCGTGGGCGGCACTCGCACGGCATTGCCGCCGCACCGTGACGGATTCACGCCGGCACAGATCGATCTTGGTCGCTACCTGTTCTTCGATCCGCTGCTGTCCGGCGACGGCACGCTGTCCTGCGCGAGCTGCCACCGGCCGGACCGCGGGCTCGCCGACGGCCGTCCGCACTCGATCGGCATCCACGGCGCGGATGCGGGTCGCGCCGCGCCGACACTGTGGAACGTCGCGTTCCTCGAGCGCTTCTTCTGGGATGCCCGTGCGCCGTCGCTCGAGGCGCAGGCGCTGGGACCGCTCTATTCGGTTCGCGAAATGGGCAACACGCGGCCGAAGCTGCTCGCAGACCTGAATGCGAACCCCACCTATCGCCGCCTGTTCAGCGAGGCATTTCCAGGCGAGGCGGCCGGCCTGATCGGCGAAGCCGAGCTCGTCACGGCGCTCGCCGCGTTCCAGACGACGCTCGTGTCGCTCAACAGTCGCTATGATCGCTACGTGCACGGGTTCGAGGCGGCGCTCACGCCGCGCGAGATCGAGGGGCTGAACGTGTTCCGCTCGTTCGTCGCGCGCTGCTCGGAATGTCACACGCCGCCGCTCTTCACCAACGGGCAGATCGCGGTGATCGGCGCGCCGGAACCGCCTGGTCGGGCATTCGACGTCGGTGCCGAAGCGACCCTCGGCAGCCCGAAGCTCAAGGGTGGCTTCAAGGTGCCGACACTGCGCAACATCGCACGCACCGCGCCATACATGCACTCCGGTGCGTTGAGCGACCTGCGCGACGCGGTCGAGTTCTACAACAAGGGTCGCGGGCACGCCGTACCGAAAGACATGCAACTCTACCTGCACTGGCACATCACCGATCCGCAGCTCACCGACACGGAGATCGACCGCGTGGTGGATTTCCTCGGCGCGCTGACCGACGAGACGTTCCTGCCCGAGGTGCCAAAGGTCGTGCCGTCGGGGCTGGCCCCGATCGACCACCCGCGACGCGTGGCCGCCGCCGGCGCAAAGCTGATGAGACGAGGAGATCCGAGATGAAAAAGGCCCTCTTGCTGGGACTCGCGGCCGTCTCAGTCTTCGCCTTCGGCGCGATCGTCGGCCGAGCGTCGAAGCAGGACGTGGTGATCAGTTCCTCCAGCTCGGGCGCGAGCTACGGCGGCGGCTTCAAGGCGGAGGGCGAGGCCGCCGAGGCCGTACGGGCGGCCAGCGCGGCGGGCACCATCCGCTCGGTCGCGGGGCCTGCGCCGACGAACGTCGTGGTGGTGCAGGATGGCGAGTCGATCCAGGCGGCGGTCAAGGCCGCGCCCGCCGGCACGATCATCCGCGTCATGCCGGGCACGTATCACGAAACCGTCTACATCGACAAGGACGACATCCGGATCATCGGCGTGATCGAGGCAGGCCAGCGCGCCGTGCTCGACGGCCAGAAGAAACTGAATGATGCCATCCTCTACTCGGGCAACAACTTCGTCGTCGAGAACCTCGAGATCCGCAACTTCAAGGGAAACGGGGTCATGGGACAGGCCGGCAACAACTTCGAGATCCGCAACAACGTGATCGCGGACGCGGGCGTGTACGGGATCTTCCCGCAGCTCGGTCAGAACGGCATCGTCGAGCACAACATCGTGTCCGGAATCGCGGATGCGGCGATCTACATCGGCATGAGCGACAACGTGCACGTCGCGCACAACGACGTGTTCGACAGCGTGGCGGGGATCGAGATCGAGAACAGCCGCCACGCGATCGTCGAGCACAATTACGTGCACAACAACGCGGGCGGCCTGCTCGCGTTCGTGACGCCGGGGCTGCCCATCAAGGACACGGTCGACGTGATCCTGCGCAACAACTTCGTGGTGGGAAACAACCACCCGAACTTCGGTGCGCCCGGCTCCACCGTCTCGGGCATTCCCGCAGGTACCGGCATCCTCGTGATGGCGGCCGATGACGTAGTGATCGAGGGCAACGTCGTCTCCGACAACAAAGTGGCCGGCATCATCATCACCGACCATGCGCACGCCGCGAACATCAGCGTCGACCCGGAGTCGGACCCGAACTCCGACCGCGTGAAGATCCTCGACAACGTGATGCTCGGCAACGGCTACGACACGATCAAGGAAGCCAAGGCGCTGATGCTCGCCGAGGGCAAGGTCGGCAAGGCGCTCGACATCGTGCGCATCGGCCCGAGTCCGGGGAGCTGCATCGTCAATCGTCATCAGTACGTGACCGTGGGCGTCGACGATTTCGCCGAATGCGACTTCACTAACACCGCGGCGACCGTGAACTACCTGCTGCCGCCGGTTCCGCCGCGCGTGATCGAGGCCGGCGAGCGCGGCAAGGTGGTCTACCTCGGCATCTGCAGCGGCTGCCATGCCTACGACGGCCGCCTCATCGGGCCACCGGTGCAGGCGATCCAGGCGCTCTACCTCGACGACCCGCAGGGAATCGCCGACTACATCGCGCATCCGGTGAAGAAGCGCGACGACTACCCTGAGATGCCGCCCCAGGACTACCTCGATCCGCAGACCCGGCTCGCAGTGGCGAAATACATGCTGCAGCTCGCCGACTGACGGATCCGGCGGACAGGCTGGAAAACCATTCGATGCCATCGAGCGATTCGGAGGAGCGATGAGAGTAAGCAGCGGAAGACTGACCCATGCGGTGGCCGCCGTGCTGGCGGGAGCGACACTCGCGGCGCCGCTGCGACCCGTGGCGGCGCAGCCGGTGGAAGAAGCGAGGCCGGAGGGCCTCGAGGTGATCGTGGTGACCGCGCAGCGCCGCGAGCAGGTCCTGCAGGACGTGCCGATCTCGCTGCAGGTGGTGGGCGCCGACCTCATCGCGGACACGGCGGCGGAGACCATGGGCGATCTGAACGGTTTCGTGCCCGGCCTGCAGGTCTCGAGCGACAGCCCGACGCAACCGCGCTTTCAGATCCGTGGCATACAGACCGGCGACTTCGGCGTCGGCACCGACCCGGCGGTCGGCGTGTACGTGGACGGCATCTACGCGGCGCGCTCCGGAGCGTCACTGCTCGCGTTCAACGACATCGAGCGCATCGAGGTGCTCAAGGGGCCGCAGGGCACGCTGTTCGGGCGCAACAGTGCCGCGGGCGCGATCTCGATCATCACACGCCAGCCCGCCGACACCTTCGACGCGCTGCTCAAGCTGCGGGTCGGCGAGTTCGACAAGCGCCGCATCGACGGCATGGTGAACATGCCGCTGGGCGATGCCTTTGCGCTGCGCCTGAGCGGCTTCTACAACGAGAGCGACGGCTGGGTTAAGGACGCCGCGACGGGCGAGGACCTGTGGCCCGAGAAGAACTGGGCCGGGCGCGCGGCCCTGCGCTGGGACATCACGGACGAAACGAGTGCCACGCTGACCTGGGACCATGACGACCTCGACCAGCTCGCCCGCCCGGCAATCGGATTGATCCCGGTCGCGCCTGGTGACACGTCGGTGCCTTATCCCGCCGATCCGGACACGTACCTCGATCCGCGGGAGGCGAAGGTCTACAACGACGTGGTCGGCAACGAGGAGTCGCGCACCCTCGACCAGGTGAGCCTCTTCATCGATCACGCGTTCGGCTGGGCGGATTTCCGCTCCACCACGGCGTGGCGCCAGTTCGATACCGTCAACCGCGAGGACGAGGACGGCACGAATCTCATCGCGACCTACTTCGACACGGCCAACATCGAGGACAACGAGAGCTTCTACCAGGAGTTCAAGTTGTCGGGGCAGACAGAGCGCCTCGACTGGGTAGCAGGTTTGAGCTACTACGACGAGGATGCGCGGCAGGCGAGCGACACGCATGCATTCACCGACAGCATCGACACGCTTGGCGTCAATCTCGGCGTCTACGCGCAGGCGGGGCTCGTCTACCCGGACGGGACGCCGATCCGGCTCTTCACCGACACCAGCGCCGTGCTTGCCGCGAACGGCATCCCTGCCACCATGCTCGGCCTCCCGTGGCGCGAGGTCATGTACAACGAGGGTAACTTCCAGGCCGTCGCGCTGTTCGGCGACGTGATCTGGCACGTCGCCGACCGCACCAACCTCACGTTCGGCCTGCGCTACACGCGCGACGAGAAGGAATTCGACTGGCGCAATGGTCCGCATCAGACGCCGGAGCTCGACGCGACCGTGGCAGCGCTCGAGGCGATGGGCTTCTTCGATGCGTTCCCGATTCCGCCGGAGGCGTACCGGCTCGATGACCTGATCTTCCGCGTCGACACGCCCGACGGTGGCGCGAGGCCGGTCACGCGTGACGATTCCTGGGACGACCTGAGCCCACGCGTCGTGGTCGACTACGCGGTGACGCCCGACGTCATGGTGTTCGGTTCGATCGCCAAGGGCTACAAGGCCGGCGGCTACAACAGCGTCGAGGTGGGCTCCGAGTTCGACAACGAGGACGTGTGGAATGCCGAGGCCGGAGTGAAGAGCCTCTACTCGCAGGTCGGCGTGATCCTGAACGCGTCGGTGTACTACTACGTCTACAGCGACAAACAGGCGATCACGCTCGTGAGTGACGTGGGTTGCGACGACGTGGGCGAGGTCTGCATCCCGCAGTACGTCGTCGACACGAGCGACGAGGAGGCGTGGGGCGTCGACGTCGAGGCTCGCTGGCAGCCGTACGACAACATCACGCTCTATGCCAATGCCGCCTTCATCGACGCCACTTACAAGGACAAGGTGACGCGCGACGGCGTCGACCTGTCGGGCGAACCGACCGGCGAGCCGTATCTCGGCGCGGCGCTCGGCGCGAGCTACGTGTGGGTGCTCGGGGAGTTCGGCGACCTCGATTTCTCGGGACGCTATGCCTACCGCGGCGAGTCGCGCTGCAATTCCGACTCGCAGCGCCAGGGCAGCTGCCAGGTGAGTCCGAACTTCGATCTCGGCGAGGCCCAGCATCGGCTCGACGTGCGGCTCGGCTGGAAGAGCGAGGACGACCGTTGGGGTCTCGCCGCGTTCGTCACGAACGTGCTCGATGATCAGTACGTGACTGGCGTGAACAACCTCACGACGGACACTTTCGGTACGCCGTTCGCGTCGATTTCCGAGCCGCGGCAGTGGGGGCTCGAGGCGACCGTCAGCTTCTGAAAGTGAGTGGAATGCTCCCTATTTCCGGGCCGCCGCGGCGGAGGCGCGATCCTCGTTCGCGCGCGAGACGATGTAGGCGTGGATGTCGCGAACGTCCTGTTCGGAGAGCAGGTCGCCGAAGCGCGGCATGCCGGCGCCGTGGATCACGCCGTCGTAGACGATGTCCTTGAAGATCG
>JAGOXN010000195.1 GCA_018059685.1 Steroidobacteraceae bacterium
GAAAGGCCTTCCCGTGGACCAACAGCCACCACATCGCCGGCGACCTGCGCACGGGCGTTCAGAAGCTCAAGGACGCGACCGCCGACGGCGTGCTCCTCGGTAGCGGTAAACTCGCGACTGAACTGGACCGGCTGGATCTGATCGACGAGTACAAGGTGCTCGTCCACCCCAGGATCGCCGGCCACGGCCCGACCCTGTACGAGAGCGGGCTGCCCAGCACGCGACGGCTCGAGTTGGTCTCGGCGAGGCCGCTCCGCAGCGGTGCGGTCGCCATGCACTATCGGCGTGCGCACTGACTCAGAGATGGGTCATGTCGCCTGACAACGCGCTGCACTCGGATGGGCCTCGCATTGCCGGGCCCGCCGGTGAACGCGGGCGTCAGGCGCGAAGGAGAAGGAGGTGGGCCGTGGGTGATTCGATTCCTTGGCGCGTCCTTCGCCATCTGTACGCCGCGTCCTATCTGTTCGTTGGCACCTATTTTGCGTTGTCCCTCGCAGGTGTCATCGCGCCGCTGCATCTCAAAGTGAGTGGCGCTTCCGCGGCATTTCACGACGCCTTGGGCAAGACGGGGTTCAGTTCCCCCTGCTCGCGTTCACCTACATCGCATCGGCTTGTGCGCTGTGTTTCTTTCGCACCGCGCCTCCTGGTTTGGTACTTCTTGCACCGGTTGCGGTCATCATCTTCTTTACCGACACGCTGCTCGATACAGCCTGGCTTTTCGGCACACTCAGTGCCGTTGTCCTGGCAGCATTGGCTTGGCACCTTTGGTTTGCGTTTCGCCCGCTGTTTTCTTACTCGGGCCAGGTGCAAGCTGAGCATCGGGCCTGACAACTGATATGGAACGGAAGTCTGCAATGTTCGATCACCTGGGCATCGGCGTCACGAACCTGGCCGATAGCAAGGCCTTCTTCCTCCAGGCACTGCGGCCGCTCGGTGTCGCAGTGGTCATGGAAGGTCCGTACGGCGTCGGATTGGGGCAGGACGGCAAGCCGTCGCTATGGCTGTTCGAAACCAGGGAGCGGCCCGCCCACCTGCACCTGGCTTTCGTCGCGCCAGCCCGACAGATGGTTGATGAGTTCCACCGGGCTGCATTGGCTGCAGGCGGCAAGGACAATGGCGCCCCTGGACTCCGCCCGCACTACCATGCCGACTACTACGGCGCGTTCGTCATCGGTCCCGACGGACACAACGTCGAGGCGGTCTGTCACATGCCGGAACCCTGACCCTGTGTGCCTTGAAATGGACCGAGGTGTATCTCAGGCAGGGTAATGAATGGCTCATGGTCACCGTCAGCGGACGGCCAGACCCGCCGCCGCAGCAACCACCGAATGCCGGATCTGCAGACGGACAGCCGGCTCTCTGAAGCGCCAAAGAGAAGGCCCGGGTTGCCCCGGGCCTTCCTGTAGCTCATCTGGCCATGGCGCGTGCGCGCCGGCGCCGATTACCAGCGACGCTGGCCGCCGCCACCACCACCGTAGCCGCCGCCACCACCACCGCCGCCACCGTAGCCGCCACCCGGACGGCCACCGCCGCCCGGACGGCCGCCGCCGCCGCCGGTGCGGGGACGGTCCTGGGCTTCGTTCACACGCAGCGGACGCCCGCCCATGTTGAAGCCGTTGAGCGCCTGCATCGCGCGCTGCGCGTCGGCCTGCGACATCTCGACGAAGCCGAAGCCGCGCGGCCGGCCGGTCTCACGGTCGGTCGGCAGGGCCACCGATTCGACGGTGCCGTGCTGCGCGAACAGGTCGCGCACTTCGGCCTCGGTGGCCGTAAAAGGAAGGTTGCCCACGTAGATCTTGGTCATTCGAATATCCTGAAAAATTGACTGCAAACACACTTACGACAGGTCGTTTCAAGCCGATTCACCCGGATACCGCCAGCCTCTCCAAGGCCAGCGCCCGGGCGATCCCTGTCACCTGATCGAAGACGTTTCGGCTTAACAAACCAGGCGCCAGCAGGCACCCTGCAAGACACGGACGGGCAACGATCGCGGCGGAGTTTAGCACAAGCTCGTTTCTGTCAAGAGGCAAGGCGCCCTGGCGTTCATGGCCCGCCGGTCGGTGGCCCGCGACCGTTCATGCCCTTGCCCGGGGTGGTTCCTGCGCGTCGGGCCGCTTCACCAGCGCCCGCCGCCGTCCGAACCGCCACCGTGTGGAGACCGTGGTGCGCGTTCGCGTGCTTCGTTCACCCGCAGCGGACGGCCGCTCATCGAGAAACCGTTCAGCTTCTCGATCGCGGCTGGCGCGTCGGTAGCCGGCATGTCGACGAACGCGAAGCCGCGCGGCCGGCCGGTCTCGCGGTCGCTGATGATCTTCACGGTCTCGACCTTGCCGTGCTGCTCGAACAGTCCGCGGACTTCAGACTCGGTTGCGCTGAAGGGAAGGTTGCCAACGTAAAGGGTCGTCATCGCCGGAATCACTCACACGATCTCGGACAACACGAAATCGGGCCACCCCCGGACGAGCATTCGCTGCCGAGGAACGGTCCGCGCCTGGAATGATGGCTGACAAGTGCGACTGCACCGGAAGGAGGGTGAGGCCAAACTCGCGAAGGAACGGTCGGGCGACTGGCGGAAGTCCGGTGCGGGAATCCTGATCAACGCGAAGGGTACTTAAGGATGGCTGTCGCCTGCAACCCGAATCGTTGATGCGCCGCAAAAAAGTATGGCCTCTTACCGGAGCGCCCCCCAGAGCGTCCAGGCGCCAATCGCGATGAAGCCGATGCCGGCGACGATCGTGAGATGCCGGGTGTTCACGTAGCTGGCGAGCAGGCTGCCGGCGGCGACCCCGATCGCGGTGGTGGCGACCAGTGCGGTGGCTGCGGCCAGGAACACCCACGCCGCGCCGTGCTTCTTGTCCGCGGCGAACAGCAGGGTCGCGAGCTGCGTCTTGTCGCCCAGTTCGGCCAGGAAGACCGTGCCGAAGATGATGACGAAGGTCTTGAGGTCCACTCAGGGTTCCAGATAGGTATAGCCGTTCAACTCGCCGTCGTAGAAGCGCCGCAGCGCCTGGCTTTCGGCGAGCGACAGCCGCCCCTCGCGTACGGCCCGCTCGCAATCGCGGGCGAGTTGCGGCAGCAGCCGGTCCACGTCGTAGCGCATGTAGCGCAGTACCTCGGCCGCCGTGTCGCCCTTGACCGTCTCCTCGATCCACCAGCCGCCCTCCTCGTGCAGCTTGATGTGCACGACGTGCGTGTCGCCGAAGAGGTTGTGCAGGTCGCCGAGCGTCTCCTGGTAGGCGCCGACCAGGAATGCCGCCAGGTAATACCGTTCACCCTCGGCGAGCTCGTGCACTTCGAGCGTGCGCTTCGTCTCGCGCAGGCTCACGAAGTGGTCGATCTTGCCGTCCGAATCGCAGGTGATGTCCGCCAGCACGGCGTTGCGCGTCGGCCGCTCGTCGAGGCGGTGGATCGGCATGATCGGGAACTGCTGGTCGATGGCCCAGCTGTCGGGCAGCGACTGGAACACCGAGACGTTGCAGAAATAGATGTCGCTCAGGATGGCCTCCAGCCCCTCGAGTTCCTCGGGCACGACTTCGCGCCGCCGGCACAGGTCGCGGATCTTCGCGCAGGTGGCCCAGTACAGGCGTTCGACGAGGCCGCGCGCCTCGAGGTTCAGGTAGCCGAGGTTGAACATCTGCAGCGCCTGCTCGCGCGCCTGCACGGCGTCGTGCCAGCACTCGACCAGCCTGCGCTCGGTGATCGATCGATAGGCGTCGAGCAGGTCGCGCACCGGCTGGGGCAGCTCCCGGTTGCCCTCGCACTCCTGGATCATCCGCTCATCCACGCGGAACCGGTCGTGCATCGACCCGCCGAGCGTGTCGAATACGAGCAGGCTGTGGTGCGCCGCGATCGCGCGGCCGGATTCGCTCACGATGACCGGGTGATCGATGCCGCGCGCATTGCACACATTGGCGATGCGGTAGACGACGTCGCTCGCGTACTCGGCGAGGCTGTAGTTCATCGACGACGCGTAGTTGGTGCGGCTGCCGTCGTAATCGACGCCGAGGCCGCCCCCGATGTCGATGTAGCGCAGGCCCGCGCCCTTGAGCTTGAGCTCGGCGTAGACGTGCGCGAGTTCGTTCACGGCATCCTTCACCCGGCGGATGTCCTGCAGCTGGCTGCCCGGGTGACAGTGCACGAGCTGCAGGCAGTCCTCCATGCCGTTTTCCTCGAGCACCCGGAACAGCTCGAGGATCTCGGTGACGAACAGCCCGAACTTCGACTTCTCGCCCGACGATTCACGCCAGCGCCCGGCGCCCTCGCTCGCGAGCTTGACGCGCACGCCGATGCGCGGGCGCACCTCGTAGTTGCGCGCGTGCTTCAGGATCAGCTGCAGCTCGCCGAAGTTCTCCACGACCGGGATGATCGTGCGGCCGAGCTTGGTGGCGAGTATCACGGCCTCGATGTAACTGTCGTCCTTGAAGCCGTTGCAGACGATCATCCGCTCGGATTCGCCCTCGGTCATTGCCATGACGGCGAGCAGCTCGGGCTTCGATCCCACCTCCAGTCCAAAGCCGAACTCGCGCCCGTAGCCGTAGACCTCCTCGACCACGAGGCGCTGCTGGTTCACCTTGATCGGATAGACCGCGGCGTAGCGGTTGCGGTAGTCGTTCTCGGCGATCGCGGTCGCGAACGCATCGTGCAGGCGCTTCAGCCGGTGACGCAGGATGTCCGAGAAGCGCACGACGACCGGCGTCGTGAGGTCGCGCGCCTCCAGGCCCCGGATGACTTCGTGCAGGTCGATCTCGTGATCGGTCGTCTGGTCGGGGCGCACGACGACGTGCCCTTCGGCGTTGATGCCGAAGTAACCGTTGCCCCACGCATTGACGCCGTACAGTTCGAGCGAGTCCTCGATCTTCCAGTTGTCGTTCCTGCTCACCCTGCGTGCAGTCGCTTCCACTCGCGGCGGCTCCGGTCCGATCGAAAAGTGGCGCGAACGATAGCAGAAGGCGCGCGCAATGGGTCCCCCGCGGGGCCGAGGTCAGGGCTCCGCGCCCGTGCGCACGGGGCGGGCCGGGTCGCCCGTCCATTCGCTCCAGGATCCGGGATATAGGCGCGCGCCGCGCAGGCCCGCGTGCTCGAGCGCGAGCAGCAGGTGGCAGGCGCTCACGCCGGAGCCGCACATGACAATGGCCCGTTCCGCAGGCACGCCCGCGAGACTCGCGGTGAACGCCCCGCCCGTCGCATCGGGCGGCAGCATGCGCCCCTGCGCGTCGAGGTTCAGGGTGAACGGGTGGTTGCGTGCGCCCGGTACGTGGCCCGCCAGGGCGTCGATCGGCTCTGCCTCGCCCCGGTAGCGCTCGGGCGCGCGTGCATCGAGGATGCGCACTGAAGGGTCGTCCATCGCGGCCGCGACCTCGGCTGCGTCGGCGGTGCAGCGCATGCGCGGGCGCGCGACGAAGTTGCCCGGCGGATGAGCAGGCACGCCTTCGTCGAGCGGCAGGCCGAGCTGCTCCCAGCGCCGCAGACCGCCGTCGAGCACCGCCACTTCCTCGTGCCCGAGCCAGCGCAGCATCCACCACAGGCGCGCCGCGTACATGCCGTTACCGTCGTCGTAGGCGATCACCTCAGAG